>CAIZNF010000587.1 GCA_903934275.1 uncultured Nitrosomonadales bacterium | reverse complement strand
GTTGACGACCAGCCGCAAAGCCTTACAATCCCCATAGGTTCCGCTCTCCGAAGGTTTAGTCCAACAAGGTTTATCTGCCGCCAACACGGGATGCGGGTTAAACAAGTTTGGCTAGGGCGGCAGATAAACGCTATTCGTTAGACACCGTGCCAATATTAGGTAACCCTACGTTGGGCTAACACAAAAAAAGTGCCACGTAGGAGCGACATCCAGGTCGCGATTTAACGGCTCGCGGACTGGAGTCCGCTTCTACGCAGCACTTCTTGGCTCCTGCTTGGAATCGATCAACCTAAGCCGGGCAAGCCGGAACCGAGAAGTGGCAAACGGTCTTCCCGTAGGAGCGCGATTTGATTGCCCAGCAAATCAATCGCCCGATAAATCGAACTCCTGCAACAGCGGCTTCACCCAAAAGGTGAAGGGCATCGAATACACAAAAACCGAACACCATATGAGCTGACTCATAACTATGAGAGGCTAACTGCTCCTCCTATGATCAGCATGTTGCTCGCACCCGACCTGTTTTCGCTCGATACTAATCCCCACCATTTTGCAGTTGCGGATCGCTTGCAGTTTCGCGACGCTGATCTTGACCCACGGAGCGTTGAAATCCTTGAGGATGATCTGTGCGATATGTTCGGCCAGCACCTCCAACAGTGAAAAATGTCCTTTGCTCAGCACGGTCTGGATGTGTTGCGCGACTTCTGCATAATCCAGCGTGTCGCTGATGTGGTCGGTTTGGCAGGCGCAGCTATCGGGCAATGCGATGTCTAGGTCGAGCTGCAAGGTTTGCGGTACACGCTTTTCCCATTCATAGATGCCTATTAATGTGGTGACCTTGAGCTCGCGCAGAAAAATAATATCCATGAATTTTTGCCGATTAGTGGCTGGGTAATGTTTCGCGTAAAATCCGCGCTTGCTCAATTCTAAGGTATTACCGATGTTGACCATAGTTTTTGTAGTCGCCGCCTACCTGTTGGGCTCTATTTCCTTTGCGGTGTTGATGAGCAAACTGTTTGGCCTGCCAGACCCGCGCAGCTATGGTTCGGGTAATCCCGGAGCGACTAATGTGTTGCGTACCGGCAAGAAGGCTGCGGCGGCATTGACGCTGCTGGGAGATGCGGCGAAAGGCTGGGGGGCGGTGTTTGTGGCGATGCATTACGCCACAGGCGACGCAAATGGGGTGACGTTGACCGCGCTTGTGGCGCTGGCAGTATTCATCGGGCATCTGTTTCCGATATTCCTGCGCTTCCAGGGCGGCAAAGGGGTGGCGACGACGCTGGGCGTGTTGCTGGGCTTAAATATTTTTTTAGGTTTTGCCGCGTTGTTGACTTGGTTGCTTGTGGCGCTGGTATTCCGCTTTTCGTCCCTAGCTGCCTTGATCGCGGCGGTCGCTACGCCAGTTTATGTGGCGCTTCTGGGCTTGCCGCCCGAATGGGTGTTTGCGACCAGCATTATTTCGCTGTTGCTGATTTGGCGACACAAAAAAAATATTCAGAATCTGCGGGATGGGAAAGAGGCGCGAATCGGCAAGCGCGGATCCGCTTAGAGTGTGTTTTAGCGTGATCCCTAAACCTAGAAAAAGCAGTTGTCCGCAGATTACGCAGATTTTCGCCGATTAAACAACAAGTAATACTGGACTGTAGCCCCACCTATTGGGTGATTGGGTACATATCCGTAACCGACTGAAAATCTGCGTTAATCTGCGTAATCTGCGGATCGAACTGCCGTTTTTAGGCAAATGTACGGACGTTCACTATTGGCGCGGATAATGCAGGGCCAAACGATACCCGGACGGATTTAAATCAGCACTGCCGAGATGCAGTTTGACGCTGAACTCGTGGTTGGCCAGCAGGCCGGTTTTTTCGTTTTCCACCGGTGGCAAATAATCTTTCGGCACAAATATGCGTCGCGCCAGCGGCCTGTCCTGAGTGTCGTTGAGCGTGAGTTCCAGATTGGGGAATGCTTGCGCATAGGTGGCGCGGTTGCGTAGCAGGACAGTCAGGATGAACTGATTTTCTTGGGCGGGATCCGCTTCCAGATCGGAGGACTCGATGCCCATCAGGTTGGTGTTTTGCGGTAGCGGCACTTTGCATTTGAGTATCTGGCAATAGGCTGTGAGCGCGGGTTTCAAGCCGGGCAGGCGCGCGGATAATTCAACACGGAAGAAGTAAACGGCTTGTGCGAATAGCACAAAAAACAACAGGACGGACGCGGTCACCCAAGGCCAGCGGCGGTGTGCGGGGGGCAACGCGACACCGTCTTCGTCTTCGTCTTGCACGATGGCGACTTGTTCGGCCAGCGTCATGGGTTGCATTTCAAGCTCAGCGTCAATATGCGGCGCTGAGTCATGCGTTTCAATGGCGGCTGGTTGGTTGAAATTCAGAAGATCATTGTGCGTGATTTCGTCGTGAATGCTCTCGTCGTGGATGGTCTCCGGCACTCCGATTTCCACAGTACCTTCATTTCCGGGCGGTGGCACTTCGTCAAAATTGGTTTTTTCGGTAGATGCGGATTGCTCGGTAAGTATGATTTTTTCAATGAGCTCGGTTGCCCCGATGACCCCGGCAATTTCGGCAGCTTGCTGCCCGTCAGCGGGCAACTTTTCAACCGGCGTGATTGGCTCATCCAACATCGGCAATTCAAGCTGTGGGCTGGGCTGGTCCGGGATGAAGCTGGGGCGAGCGTCAAAGGCTTGCAGACAATTCCCGCAGCGCACCATGCCGGAGTGGGACTCCAATTGCTCTTCGGCAACTTTGAAGCGCGTGTCGCAATGCTTGCAGAGTGTGGTTCCGCTCATTCTGGTGCTTTCGCCAAGGGTGCTTTTGTTGGGGCAGGGCGCTTCCGTCCCGACAGGCATGACCAGCCATCCTCGAAAATCGGGGCGTTCATGTCAAACCATTGCCTGTAGATACTCATCATGTCTTGCGCCTGCTCCTCAAGTATGCCGGATAGCACGATTTGTCCACCTTGCCGCGTCGCATTCGCCAACAATGGGGCGAGTATGCGCAATGGGTTGGTCAAAATGTTCGCTATCACCAAGTCGTATGGGAGTCCGCCCAAAAGCTCTGCGGCATTGCCTTGCGGTGCATTGTCAGGTTGGTAGAACTGCACGTTTCCGACCCGGTTGGCGGCGGCATTCTCGCGACTGGCGGTCACTGCCTGTGAGTCTACATCAACACCGGCGGCGCGTGCAGCCCCCAGCTTGAGTGCGGCAATGGCGAGGATGCCGGAACCGCAACCGTAATCCAGCACAGATTCGCCGCCTCGCAGGTTATCGTCCAGCCAGCGCAGGCACAGCCGCGTGGTGGGGTGGCTGCCGGTACCGAACGCCAGACCGGGATCGAGCGTGATATTGATCGCATTATGGTCTGAAGGCGTATGCCAGGTCGGCACGATCCACAGCCGTGCCGAGATACGGATAGGCTCGAACTGCGCTTGGGTGAGGCGCACCCAATCGTGGTCGGCCAGCGTTTCTATGTGGTGTTTGGGGAGATGCTTGAGACCGATAATGCTGGCGGCTTTATGCAGTATGGCCGATACATCCAGGTCGTCGTCAAACAACGCGCTGACGCGGTTGTGTTGCCATAAGCCGGGCATCGGCTCGCCGGGTTCGCCGAAAATCGCCTGCTCGTCCGGTGTACCGGCATCCGCATCCAGCAAGTCCACCGACAGTGCGCCGAGTTCCAGCAGTGTTTCGCTTAACGCTTCTGCGTGTTCCGCATCGGTGTCAACGGTGAGGGTCAACCACGGCATTTATTCCAACTCCATTTCGAAGGTCATGCAATGGAATTACTTGCTTTTGGCGCGTTCGGCGATCCGCTCTTCCAGGTAATGAATGCTGGTAGCACCACGCATGAAAGCCGCGTCCTGCAACAACTCGCGGTGCAGCGCGATATTGGTTTCGATGCCTTCCACCCACATCTCGGACAATGCGGTACGCATCCGCGCCATAGCCTGGTCGCGCGTGTCGCCATAGGCGATGATCTTGCCGATCATCGAATCGTAATGCGGAGGCACGACATAGTTGTTGTAGGCGTGCGAGTCCACGCGGATGCCGGGGCCGCCCGGAGCATGCCAGGAGGTGATGCGACCGGGCGAAGGAGTGAATTTGTAAGGATGCTCGGCGTTGATGCGGCATTCGATGGCGTGCCCCCTGATTTGAATATCGCGCTGCTTGAATGTCAATTTTTCTCCGGCAGCGATACGAATCTGCTGCTGCACGATGTCGATGCCGGTAATCATTTCCGTGACGGGATGCTCCACCTGTACGCGTGTGTTCATTTCGATGAAGAAAAATTCGCCATTCTCATACAGGAACTCGAAGGTCCCCGCGCCGCGATAGCCGATTTTGCGGCAGGCTTCGGCGCAACGTTCGCCTATCTTATTGCGCAGGCGCAAGTTGAGCAGTGGTGCGGGTGCTTCCTCGATGATCTTCTGATGGCGTCGCTGCATCGAGCAATCGCGCTCACCCAGATAAACCGCATTACCATGCTGGTCAGACAGTACCTGAAATTCGATATGGCGCGGGTTTTCCAAAAACTTTTCCATGTAAACCACGGGGTTATTGAAGGCGGCCTGCGCTTCGGTGCGCGTCATGGTGACCGCGTTCAACAACGCCGCTTCGGTATGCACCACCCGCATCCCGCGCCCGCCACCGCCGCCGGAGGCCTTGATGATGACCGGGTAGCCGATGCTGCGCGCAATCTTGACGATCTCGGCGGGGTTGTCCGGCAACGCGCCTTCCACGCCCGGCACGCAGGGCACCCCAGCTTTTTTCATGGCGATTTTGGCGCTCACCTTGTCGCCCATCAACCGGATGGTTTCGGCGCGCGGGCCGATGAAGACGAAGCCGCATTTTTCGACACGCTCGGAAAAATCGGCATTCTCGGAAAGAAATCCGTAACCGGGATGGATGGCTTGCGCGTCGGTGACTTCCGCAGCACTGATGATGGCGGGGATATTCAGGTAGCTTTGCGAGGAAGGCGCAGGGCCGATGCAAACCGACTCATCGGCCAGCTTCACGTACTTGGCATCGGCATCCGCTTCGGAGTGCACCACGACGGTTTTGATGCCCATTTCGCGGCAGGCTCGCTGGATACGCAAGGCGATTTCACCGCGGTTTGCAATTAGTATTTTCTCAAACATGCGTTATCTCCGCGGTAAAATCGCCTCTGCGGCTTTCAGCCGCCACGCAATTTGGCTGCGCCGCCGCATCGCCTGTCGGCTGCTGGTCACCCCGGTTTGCAATTAATATTTTCTCAAACATTAGTTAGTTACTCCGAATTACAGGATCAACCGAGGACAAATAACGGTTGCCCGAACTCCACGGGCTGTCCGTTTTCCACCAAAATCGCTTTAATAACGCCGCTTTGATCAGCCTCGATTTCGTTGAGCAGCTTCATGGCCTCGATGATGCACAGGGTGTCGCCGCTGCTCACGCTTTGTCCGACATCCACAAATGCATTGGATCCCGGCGAGGCCGAGCGGTAGAACGTGCCAACCATCGGCGATTTCACTATATGGCCCTCCGCCACTGCTGGCTTGGAAGGTTCCGCCATCGGCGCAATGGCTTGCGGTGCTGCGAAAATTGGTTGTTGCTGGGCTGGCGCATATGCTTGCAACACGGATGCGGCGGTGCGTGTGATGCGGACGCGCTCTTCGCCCTCGCTGATTTCCAGCTCGGCAATACCCGAGCTTTCTACCAACTCAATAAGTGTCTTGAGTTTACGTAAATCCATGATGTCCCCCTTAAGCTTGGTTTTTATAGTTTAGTGCGAATTGCACGGCGAATTCGTAACCCGTAGTGCCCAGACCGCTGATTACGCCAATGGCCATATTGGAAAAGAAAGACTCTTCGCGGAATGCTTCACGCGCAAACACATTGGAGAGATGCACCTCAATGAACGGGATGGCAACCGCCGCCAGCTCATCGCGCAAGGCTACGCTGGTATGGGTGAATGCCGCCGGATTGATGATGATGAACTGTGTCCCATCGGCACGCGCCTGTTGCACACGTTCAATCAGTTCTAATTCGACATTGCTCTGAAAACAAGACAGGCCTGCGCTATTTGAGTTTGCCAACTTCGTTAAACGCGCATCAATTTCGCTTAACGTGACGTGTCCATACCTATTCGGCTCGCGGCTACCCAGCAGATTCAGGTTAGGGCCATGCAGCACCAGAATATTTTTGGTGTGATTCGCTTGGCTCTTTTCTACGGCTTGGCTCTTTTTCATTTGCGCAGTTTGCCGCAAATTAGGGTAGATTGTCTAGCAGTTTGACGAAGATAAGCAAAAAACGTTAAATTCCAGCGAGTTGTAGCGATTTCAAAAACTGCGTGGCATCCTGATAACCTGTCACGCGAAAATCGCCCAGTTCTTTGCCCTGAGCATCAAAAAATAATATGGCGGGCGGTCCGAACAACGCATAGCGTTTGAGCATGGCTTTGTCGGCTTCGCTGTATGCGGTCACATCGGCTTGCAACAGCAATACCGGTTTAAGTTTGGCTTGTACGGCAGTATTTGCGAAGGTAAAGCGCTCCATTTCCTTGCATGAGATGCACCAGTCGGCGTAAAAATCCAGCATCACGGCTTGCCCGCGTGCTTGTGCAATGCGCCGGTCGATATCCTCGATGTCTTTGACTCGTGAAAATTGCAGTGTGGCGGGAATTTGTGTCTCGACTCTGCCGATAGTACCCAAAGGCCGCAGAATGTCGCGTGCGCCGGACAGCGCGCCGATCATATAAGCCACGCCTAGCAACAGGGCGATCAGGCCGATGCCCTTGAGCAACTTATGCCAGCCGTTGGCGTTGTGCGGCAATGCATCCAGCGCGTGCAGGTAAATCCCCGAAAAAATCAGCAGCGCCGCCCATAACAGCATTTGTACGCCGATGGGGAGCAACGGCTGGACAATCCAGATCGCCAAAGCCAGTAACATTACACCAAAGAAGCGTTTGACCGCTTCCATCCAGGCCCCGGCCTTGGGCAGCAACACGCCCGCCGAGGTGCCGATCAATAGCAGCGGTGCCCCCATGCCCATCGCCAGCGCGAACAGTGCGGCCCCGCCCAGCACGGCATCGTGCGTCTGACCGATATACAGCAAGGCCCCGGCCAGCGGCGCAGCCACGCAAGGCCCCATAATGATGGCGGACAGCGCGCCCATCGCGAACACGCCGGACAGGTGTCCGCCGTGCAGATGGTTGCTGGTATCGGTCAGTTTGCTTTGCAGCGCTGTCGGCAACTGAAATTCGTAAAAACCGAACATGGACAGCGACAGCAGCACGAACAGCGCGGAAAAACTGCCCAACACCCAAGGCGTTTGCAGCGCGTTGGAAATCAGGCTACCGGAAAATCCCGCCGCCACTCCGGCTGCGGCGTAAGTGATCGCCATGCCCATTACGTAAGCCAGCGACAGGAGGAAAGCGTGGGTTTTAGTAATTTTGTGACCGCGTCCAACGATGATGCCGGACAGTATGGGGATCATCGGAAACACGCAGGGCGTGAGCGCAAGCAACAGCCCCGCACCGAAGAAAAATGAAACGAGCAACCAGAAACTGCCTCCCTTAAACAAATTGGCGATCTGGGCATTTTCAGTGGCGGGCGTAGCCGGTAGTGGAGTGATAGCCGATGGGGGGGGTGCTTCGGCCATTGACGGTATTTGTGGTGTACGCAAGCCAGTTTTTACGTCCGGCAGATTGAGTTTCACCGCTTTATCGATTGGCGGATAGCATAATCCGTCTTCGCTGCAGCCTTGATAGGTGGCGTTCAGCGTGATGTCTGTAGCATCGGTACTCGGCCTGACCAAAGTAATTTCAACCTGAAACGAACGGTGAAACACTTCGATATCGCCAAAATTAGGGTCATGCTTCATCTCACCTTTAGGCAAGCCCACCGCCGCAATTTTGATCGCGCCATCTTTGCTCGCAAAACTGATTTTGTTGCGATACAAATAATAGCCGGGAGTCACGTTGAAATTAGCTTGCAGGGTATGTGCATTGCGCACCATAACCTGCAAACCGAAGGCCTGGTCGGGTGGCAGGAAGCTGGGTTGTTTGCTCCCCCCCAAGCTGGGCAGGCGTTCCAACAAGCCATCCGCATTTGTGGCTTGAGTCATAAAACAGAGCAACAGGAGTAGAACAAAACGCATCGTTTTCATACCTTTATGTGAATTGCATTCAAACTAACCCCTCTAGACCCCACCCAACCCACCATGCCGGCGCGAGTGGGGATTAAGTGCACGGCTCATCATCTGATAAAGGGAGGTTGGAAGGGGCTGGGGTTGTTTCCTGGTTAACCCAGTCCAAATAAGCGGGCAAACCCGCCGACACAGGGACAGCAATAATTTCAGGAAGTTCGTATGGATGTGCCGCGCGTATCAGTTGCTCCAGGCGTGGATAGGCGACCTGTGTTGTTTTGATTAGTAGCGGCACTTCGGTGGAGGTTTCGATGCCGCCCCGCCAGCGGTAGGTCGAGGTGCAGGGCGCAAGCTGGTTTACGCAAGCCGCGACCCGTTCCTCGATTAGCCGCTGCGCCAGTTGCTCGGCAGTTTGCGCATCAGGCAAGTTGGTAATGACTAACAAAATACCGTTCATTTCGCGAAGCGCAATCCGAGTTGCAACAACTCATCCCACACGTCGCCCTGGCGCAGACCTTTGATGGTTTTGTCCAGTCTGGCGGCTTGCTGCATGGCGCGCTCGATATGCGGAAACTTCAGGCGGCGCGCGGCATTTTCCACCAGACCCACGCTGGCTCCCCAAATACGCGCATCGCGGACGGCCGTATTTAAACTACTGCCGCGTTGTATGGCTTGCAGCACCTTGCCCAGCTTGCGTATCTCTTCGCTGATGGCCCACAGCACCAGCACGGTGGCGGTTCCTTCGGCGCGCAGGCCGTCCAGAATGCGCGCGAAACGCGTCGCATTGCCGTTCAGCATCGCTTCGGTGAGTTTGTAAATATCGTAGCGCGCCACATCCATCACTGCGTCCTTGACTTGCTCGAAAGACACCAATCCGGCCGGAAACAGCAACGCGAGCTTCTGAATTTCCTGAAACGCCGCGAGCAGATTGCCTTCGCAGCGGTCGGCGAGGAATTCCAGCGTGGCCTCGTCGGCGCTCTGCTCCTGCCGCTTCATGCGGCCCGCAATCCAGCGCGGCAGCGCGTTGCGCGGAATATCGTCCGCTGAAACCATCACGCCGTGACGCTCCAATGCACTAAACCACTGGCTTTTCTGCGCGGTCTTGTCGAGCTTGGGCAAGGAAATCAGCGTGAGTATATCCGCGCTCAAATTGGCGCAATAATCCTGCAATACCTGCCCGCCTTCCGTGCCGGGTTTGCCGGAAGGAATGCGCAGGTCGATGACCTTGCGCTCGGCAAACAGCGAAAGGCTTTGCGCGCTGTTGCGTAATTCGCTCCATTTGAAATGTTGCTCGGCAACGAATGTCTCGCGCTCGGAATATCCGGCAGCGCGTGCCGCCGCACGGATGCTGTCAGCCGCCTCGACTGCCAGCAGCGGCGCATCGCCATACACCACGTACAGCGGCTTGATGCCGGAGGTTAGATGGCGCGGCAAGTCGTCGCTGCTGATCGGCATGGCGTACCTATTGCTGTAGCTGGGGTTTGGCGCGGCTCAGGCGGCGCACGACTTGCTGCACCATGTCGGAAGTCATGCTTTTGTAGAGTTGCGCTTCTTCGGCTTCTTTGGCAAGAACTTTGGTGTCGTCATAAACGTAATCGCGGCGCAGAATCATCTCCTCGGCCGGCATCCATTCTCGCCCCTTGACATCGTATGCACGCAGTGAGACGCGGTAACGCAACTGAAATTCATTTACGCCCCCGCTGCCGCGCAATGTGAGAATTTGCTTCTCAGGGATCTCGCTGACGATGTTAAGCACCACGTCGGCCTGCTCGGCAGAGTTTACAAACTTTATCTTGCTGGCTTCCAGATTGCGCCGCAGATCGGCGATGAAGGGCGTGCCGGAGTTGGGTGCCTCCAGATATAAAGTGTCAAATGGCATCCCCGCCTGCCCGCGCAGATGAAAGCCGCAGGCGGTCAGCAATAAAGACATCAACAATACAAGCAGACGCATGGCATATCTCCTGATAGTCCGCAAATCCCGTCAGTATGGAACGGTTTCGATGTTACGCAACAATGTTAATCAAGCGGCCCGGCACGATCACCATCTTTTTCGGTATCGCGCCCGCCAATTGTTTTTCCACGGCGGGGTGAGCGAGTGCCAACTTCTCCAACGTCGCCTGGTCGGTAGTTTTCGCAACCGTCAGATTGCCGCGCAGCTTGCCGTTCACTTGGATCACGATTTCGATTTCATCTTGCACCAACGCGTCCGGGTCGGCGTTGGGGAAAGACTGATCCAGCATGTCGCTATCCGGGCGCAGCTCGATCCATAGCGCGTGGCAAAGGTGCGGCACGATGGGGTTCAACATCAGCACGATTGCTTGCAGCGCCTCTTGCGCCACACTGCGCGCGGTCGGAGTCTGTTCGTCGAACTTTACCAGCACATTAAGCAACTCCATATTTGCCGCAATGGCGGTATTAAAAGTCTTGCGCCGCCCCATGTCGTCGTTCACCTTGGCGATAGTCTGGTGCAGTTGAAGGCGCAAGGCTTTTGATGCCACGCTCAATTCGCCACTGTGGTAGGCCGTTACGATGCCCTGTTCGACATGGTCATGAACTGCCTTCCATACCCGTTTGAGAAAGCGGAATGCACCTTCCACGCCAGCATCCGACCATTCCAGCGATTGCTCTGGCGGCGCGGCGAACATCATGAACAGGCGCGCGGTGTCCGCGCCGTACTCGTCGATGATAGCTTGCGGATCGACACCGTTATTTTTCGACTTGGCCATTTTTTCTGTACTGCCGATGCTCACCGGCAGGCCGTCCGTTTTCAACTTTGCACCGATCGGACGGCCACGTTCGTCCGCCTCGACTTCCACCTCGGACGGGTTAATCCACAGCTTCTTGCCTGCGGCATCCTCGCGATAAAATGTCGGCGCAATCACCATGCCTTGAGTCAGGAGATTTTTAAAAGGTTCATCGCCTTGAACCAAACCCTCGTCACGCATCAACTTGTGAAAAAAGCGCGCATACAGCAAATGCAGAATCGCGTGCTCGATGCCGCCGATATATTGATCCACCGGCAGCCAATGGTTGGCGCGTTCATCCACCATGCCGGTGGCACAATCCGGGCTAGCAAAGCGCGCGTAATACCAGGACGACTCGACGAAAGTATCCATAGTATCTGTTTCGCGTTTCGCCGCTTTGCCGCATTGCGGACAGGGTGTCATATAGAAATCCTGCATCTTTGCCAGCGGCGAGCCTGCACCGGTGATAGTGACTTGTTCGGGCAATATCACCGGCAATTGTTCATCCGGTACCGGCACATCGCCGCAAGTAAAACAATGGATGATCGGGATCGGGCAACCCCAGTAACGCTGCCGAGAAATGCCCCAGTCGCGCAGGCGGAACTGGCTACGTTTTTTGCCGAGGCCCATCGCTATCAGGTAAGTGGAAATCGCGTCGAACGCCTCCTCGAATCCCATGCCGTTGTAATTCCCCGAACAGACCAGCTTGCCGTATTGCGTGTTTGGCGATTCGAGCTGCAGTTGCGTGGCGAACTCTTGAACAGCCTCGATAAGTTTTTCGGATGGGGCTGGCAGGTCCATCAGCATATTGCTCAGAGATGCAATCATCCCCATCGTGTCGAGCTCTTCCCGGTCAAACTCACATCCGTCCGCTGTGAACTGCGCTTCCAGCTTTTGCCATACATCCAATAATTCCGGGCTCGCGATGACATGCTTGACCGGCAAGGCGTATTTTTCGGCAAATTCGAAATCCCGTTCGTCGTGCGCAGGAACCGCCATCACCGCGCCCTCGCCGTAGCCCATCAACACATAATTGGCGATCCATACCGGTAGTTTTTCGCCGGTGACCGGATGTTTGACGAATAGGCCGGTATCTATGCCTTTCTTTTCCATGGTTGCCATATCGGCCTCAGCCGTGCCGCCATGCTTGCATTCGGTAATAAAATTGGAAATGTCATGTTTTTCGGACACATCTGCCGCGCGCTTCGCCAGGGGATGTTCTGCCGCTACAGCCACATAAGTTGCACCCATCAGTGTATCGGGGCGGGTGGTATAGACCTTGAGCATGCCGCCCGAGCCCACACTTTCCATGTCGTAGGGGAAATATATCTCGCAACCGTGGCTCTTGCCGATCCAGTTCGCTTGCATGGTCTTGACCTGCTCCGGCCAACCGGAAAGCGTGTCTAATCCTTGCAGCAATTCATCGGCGTATTGGGTAATGCGAAAAAAATACATCGGAATATCGCGCTTTTCCACTGGCGCGCCGGAACGCCAGCCGCACCCGTCGATGACCTGCTCGTTGGCCAGCACGGTCTGATCCACCGGATCCCAGTTCACTGAAGCTGTCTTCTTGTAGATAATGCCTTTTTTGAACAAGCGCGTGAACAGCCATTGTTCCCAGCGGTAATATTCCGGCTTGCAGGTGGTTACCTCGCGCGGCCAGTCTATGCCCAGCCCCAGAGACTTGAGTTGCTGTTTCATGTGCTCGATGTTGGAATACGTCCAGGCGGCGGGCGGCACATTATTCGCCAGCGCGGCATTTTCGGCGGGTAGGCCAAACGCATCCCAGCCCATCGGCTGCATCACGTTGAAACCCTTCATGCGGTGGTAGCGCGACAGTACATCGCCTATGGTGTAGTTGCGCACATGCCCCATATGCAGCTTGCCGGACGGGTAAGGGAACATCGACAGGCAATAATATTTTGGTTTGTCGGACTGCTCTGCGGCACGGAATGCCTGGCGGCTTTCCCAGTGTTGTTGCGCTTGTTGCTCGATGGATGAAGGGTGGTAGCTCGGTTGCATGATTTTACGGATTATGAATTGGATTTTTGAATCCGGCATTATAGCGATATCGCCTTTACTGTGCCCATAGGCGATGCCTGTGCAGATAGAAAATCGTTGCGGGCTATTGAAATAATCTAACGGGCATGGCGAGTACCACCCCCGTTAATGAAACTCTCCATGCCCGCTCCCTCTTTTTTAACCTTCCACCTGAGGGATAACCAGCGGCTTGGGCATCGTTTTTTGATGGCCTAGTCGAATGGCTAGTTGTTTTATCAAAGGGGGCAAACGAATCGCCACGCGAGTTTCATGTTAAGTTGCGCCAAATGGTAGTGCTGATTATGGCTGGTGGGAAGGCTCATCCTGTTCTGACAATTGCAGGCGCTCAAGAACTTGCCAGGCCAAACTGCGGCAAATGTTATTCAGCATCGTCGGCAGGCCGGGCGGTACTTGGTCCTCCAATAGCAGTTTGCTGGCGCTCACCGCATACACGGGATCGAGCAGGCGCGGGCGATAGTCTTGCATCATTTCGTCAAGCGTGCGTTCCGCCGCCATCTGTTGCCACGGATTGGTCGGCCATTGGGAGGGGATACCATACGCATCAGGGAAGGTGTCGAGGTCGTTGCGCACCGTGCGAATATCTTCGTGGGATTCGCGGAATGGCAGCAGAACAAGCCCCGACATCTCATAGAATTGCCTGTCCATTTCCGGGCGGTTGCCGCCGCCGTCAATTACCGCCAGCCACTTCGGCCTCGATGCCATTTTATCGATAATTTCTTGCAGCTTATCCGGCGAACGTCCGTCGAGCGGAGTGTAACGCCGGATTCCTCGCGGCAGCGGCTCACGCTCGACATCGGTGAGCACGGCAATCGAACGCTTGCCGAGCAACCCCAAGCCGTGGCACAGCATATGCGTAATGCTGGTTTTCCCGGTTCCCCCTTTGTTGCCGATTACGCAAATTATTCTTTCCAAGATTTCCTCCGTCAATTCGCAACTATTCAGGTATGAGCAACAGGTTGGTTTATAACGACAAGTGTAAAACTTATAGGCCTTCATCAAATTCGCGCTGGAAGGTGAACTATATAACAATCGTAACAGTTCGCCACCTCCAAAATCGACACTCCAAAAAGTGCTCTATTCGGATCGTAAAGATTATCGCACGAGCGCCAATAACCACCGGCATGTTACCGCTTCACGGCCTTGATCAGCTAGTGTAGCGTTGCATTCTTGATGGAACTTAAGCCGGACGAGCCGGAACCAAAATGTAGGTCGGGCTCTGCCAGACATAGTGTGCAAAACCCATCCTACGGATGCCATTTAACGCGTTGATGATAATATACAAACGTAAAATTTATGTCACATTTTGATATCATTTGACTGATAAGTGGCTAGGCATTTTCCCAGACTCCGCCGGGAAAATGAGGTTCGCCTTTGGCGAACAGCCGCACCGAAAACTTTTATCACAAGCGACAATTTGTTGTCGTTTGTTTTGCCG
>CAIZNF010000586.1 GCA_903934275.1 uncultured Nitrosomonadales bacterium | reverse complement strand
GGAAAATGCCTAGTCACTTATCAGTTAAGTGATGTCAAAAAATGACAAAATTTTGTGTTTACATATTAATATCAACGCGTTAAATGGCATCCGTAGGGTGCGCCTTGCCCACCATGTCGGGCAGAGCCCGACCTACATTTTGGTTCCAGCTCGTCCGGCTTAGGGAAATGCAGATTAATTCGTCATCCCCGCGAAGGCGGTGATCCAAGTGCTTGATTTGACCTAGATCCAGCCTATGCGGGAACGACAAAACCAAATAACCCCGCGTTTCATCAGCTATAAATGTGCTGGAGGTGGGTTGAGTTTACACCGAAAACTGGACACGGTTCACGCTAACAGCCTCCCATCTTATTGGTTGTTGATCAAGCCATTTGGAGGGAGAGAATTAAGTTCTGGTTTGACTCATAACCGCCTATCAATCTTTGCATTTTCATTCTCAGAAGCGGCCATCGAAGCGGTGGCTTCCGGCATTTACGGAGTGGTGTAAAGTTAGTTGAAGGCTATTCGCATACCGTCTCAAACCTGATGGTACAAATCTATCTTGGCATCAAGCCAGTATCGCGTAGCCCAACCCATCAACGGGCAACACGGAACGGGATTTTCATCTGAATGTTTATGGTAGGCGGAATTGCGGGGCAGAACGCCAATTGGAGCTTGAGGTCGCAATAAAAGTTTTCGTGAGGGCCGATAGCTTCCAGATAAACCAGCTGCACACCATCGTCGAGTGTGTAGCCCAGCAGATAGAGTTGCCCGTGGCTGCGAAATTTGTAGACAAACAAATCAGCCTGGTCACCTTTTTTCGTCCACCGATGGAAGGCTTTCTGGCGACTAATTCGACCGCATCATCGACATCAGTCGCAACGTTATCATGCAGCTTTTTGTACTGACGGGCAAATCGCCTCGTCTGCTCAACCCGTAATTCATGCGCGGCGATTGCGTGGCACAAAGGATGTGGTCTGATCGCGCGGCTCACGCATCGAGACCAGTGCTTCCGCTACAAAACTAACCGGTAGATCGGGGTTGTCGAGTGATGCACGGCCAACCGTCGCCCAATACTCGACCTGCCCGGCAATGGTGCGGTGCTCAACCAGCGCTTCGGCGCGCGCCTGCTCGTACAACGTGTCATCAATTCTGGCTGGCATTACCATCATCGCTCTCCCAATAACCATTACTACAAAAATAGCAAAATTATGGCTCTAGCGGAATGAGTATGGCAACGGACGCAAACACGATGTGGGTGGCCACGCAACTCGACCACGCGAACATACAAATGCTGCTCAAGATTTATGCGAAATGGGTTGATGGTGCAAACAAAAGCAATGAGCGAGGAGAAATCGACGAAATGTTCAGCGTAGCCACAAAAATGCGCTTCAATTAACTCAGATTATCCATTAGCATGTAGGAGCTCGATTTATCGAGCTATATTTGTCAACAATCGCTCGATAAATCGAGCTCCTGCAAGGGTTGATGACCTAATGAACTATTTGGGATTAAGCAACCATCTGTGTTTAACTGGTCGGGGCGAGAGGATTTGAACCTCCGCCAAAACAAGGCATGATAACCCATGCCCAATGAAATCGCCAATAGTGATGCGGCTTATTGAGCATGATTCGTCATGTTTTGGCTGATGACCGCCACAAAAACGCCACAGAAATTTGTGGCTCGGATAACGAGTTCACATCCCCCATCCTGAATATTGGCTTCCCCAAGGACATACTTTGTCATTCATGCCTTGCGCATCTTGAAACAGCCTCCCCTCGCGATGCTGCGTGGCACGTTTTATTTGCACGTCCGTGCTCATGACAAATTCCCTTTTTGCAACACACCCAATAACAACCGCCCTTTTTCTGTCAGCCGATATTGTTGCAAACGACTATTGGGCTTGTCGGGCAGGGTGTATTCCAAGGTTTGATCGTTCAGCAACACCCGTATGACCTGATTCAGATGACCTGAAATTTCTTTCTGCCCCAACGCACTGGAAATGGCCGATTTGGATAAAGGCTCTTTGGTCAGCAATCTCAGCACCCGCAACTCTATCGACTCTGGCTGTGACTCTGGCTGTGACTCTGGCTGCGAGGTGGCGACTTGTCCGGCCTTGCGCCAGATCGTCGTTACAAACCCATCCGACACAGTGAACTGTGGCTCCGGCAATCCCACTTCGCGGCAGCGGCGAATCATGTCGCCCGTGCCCGTCCCCATGCGCTCGATGTACTTGGTGAGGTAAAGCGGCTCCGCCAACTGCGGATTGAACGGCACGGAGCCGTGGGGATGACGCAATTTTTCCAGCGTCAGCGAAGGCGGCAAAGCGCCGGGATTCCACACCTCCAGCCGGTCGGCAAACAACATCACCTGCACGCTGCCGTTGCTGGTGTAATCGCGATGCGCCACAGCATTGACGATGGCCTCTGCCACCACCTCGCGGGGGATTTCGTATGCCACTGGCACGGCTGCGCCAGCTTCGCGCGTACCCACCCAAAGATTGATTTTGGACATCACAAAATCCACCGCCTGATCCACCAGATCGAACACCGTCCCCTTGTAAATCTGATACGACGGAATCGGCTTGGCCACCTCCAGCCCGTGGAAGTGAGCGCACTTCACCTCGGAAGAAATCAGAAACCGTTGCGGCTGTTTGCCGAACAACAGCATCGCGGCATTGGTGGGGCGGCCATCATCAAGCAAATTGAGATGCGTCAGCAACTCGCCCGGCGTGGCCTCCTCCGGCAGAGGAAAACCCCGTGCGCGACGGGCGCGGTGCAGAAAAGTGGCCATGCGCTCTTCATCCAGATCAGCCAGCGTGGCATTGCGGCACACTGCCGCATCAAACGGCCCATTGCGAATCAGCTCATGCGATTCCAGATATTGCACCAATGCCGCATACAGCCCGGCAACCAGCTCCGATGTGCTGGCATAGCGGCGGCGGATCAACTCCTTACCCACGCGCCCGATCAGTGCCTGCATCTTGGGGTGGCGGCTGTGATCGTCCGCGCCCCTCACAAAAATCAGGCGGGTCTTGTGGTGCGCAGTGGCATGGGCAAATTCCCGCTCGGTGGGCGAAACACTTTCGGCATCTTCATAGCCATACTCGTCGCCAAACAACCCGACGTGAATGTCGCACCCGCCACCTCATCCAGATAAACCTCATCGGCACGACGATCAGCCGCTGGCACATCCTCAAACAAAAACGGCTCAAAAAATCGGTGCATCAACGCATCGTTGCGCAGCCAATCGCGCAGCACGATACGCTCTGCGGAGAACTCTTTCTGCACGCTGCTGATGAAAATGCGTAATGGCTTCATACCAAACCAACCTTTCCGGTGAGCAAGTTGAGCATCATGCGCTGTTTGAGTGAATAGTTTAGCCGACGGAAATAATCACCTCCAGATTGTAATGCCTGGTGCGGGACTGTTTGCCATTGGCGGCAGTTGTAAAGAAATCCTTTACTACTGATACGGGAGCCAACTTCGCCTTCGGTGAAGACATTGTGGTTGTTCCATGGAATTACCATCTTTAGTCGTAGCCAGTTCAAGTGCGTTCACACCATCTGCTTCGACCACTCGCTACATAGCTTGCGAAACGACCGACTGCTCCCAATCGCCTGTTGCAAATCCATCAGCGCCGAGAAGGCGGGTTGGTCGGTGGTTTCGCGGTAGGTGCCAGATGCCATGCGCTCGCCAAGCCATCCCTTGGCATCGCGTGGGCGCTCAGCATCGAAATTCTGCGGGAAGTCAAACGTAAACCCGCGATGTCCATGCAGCGACTCGGCGGAGGCGAGAAACCATGCCTCGTATTCCCGTTTAGCCAATACCACAGACACACGCCGGTGAGGAACGATACCGCGTGCGCGCTCCAATACCTGTGCGCCCAGTTCAGATGGGCAGTCATCGTCCGCATCAAGCAACACCAGTATCCATCCGGATTCACCGCACTTGGCAGCAGCCAGAAGCAGCATGCGGCGAAACTCATCTTCACGGTTTAAGAAGCGATCACGCCGCACGCGAATGGGCGGCAGCACATCAAAGTTTTTCTCGGGCGACTGCCACGCCCCCACCCGACGCAGCAAAATCGGCAAGGCGGCTACTTCACCATCGCCTTCGACAATAGATGCGATGACCGTCATTGTTCTGCTTCCCCGAAAAGATCGGATTGCTGCTTATCCTGCTCGGCCAACACTGTCGGGTCCGGGGCAATCTGATTGAGTCGCAGTAGCTCACCCGCCGTAAAGAGATGGTCACGCATCGCGCTGCGGGATGCCTCATCCAACTGTGCAATGCGCGTCTCGCCGGCATTTGCTACCACGGCAAGCAATGTGTTCGAATCCAAGGAACGGTCATCAAGTAAGTCCGGGCTGTGGCTGGTCACAATGACCTGCGTCTTCTCGGACGCGCGTTGCAGCGCTTCCCGCAACACTGAGGAAGCCGCCGGGTGCAGCGCTGTTTCTGGCTCCTCGATACCGATCAACGAAGGCGAATAATCGGCGTTGCCCTGGAACAATGCTGTTAGCACGCCCAGTACCCGCAGGGTGCCGTCTGACATGTTCTGTGCCAGAAAATGCCAAGGATACTTGGCGCCCGCCATGTCCTGCCGGAACTCCAATGTCTCCATCGGCCCAATCGATTTGCGCGCCACACCATGCACCATCGGTACGACGTTATTTAGATATTCCGCAATGATGCTCATAGACTCAGGCGGGTTAATGCGCTCCAGATGGCCGATAACGCTTGCGATGTTTTCGCCTTCTGATTTAAGTAAACGCCCATCCTGCGGCTTTTGTAGTTCGCGTATCAGTTTCGGGTTGAGGTTGTAAAAACCCATCGCGGTAAGTGCGTCGAAGACGGGTCGGAACACCAACAAGCCCGAAGCGCTCACCAATGCGAGGCGATCTGGCGTCACAACGGGAAAAGTCGTCTCGCTGCTCGCTCTTAGCTTGCCGCGATCAAGCTGAAAGAAAGGGCCTTTCCCAATACCACCGAGCACACATTCTTCGGTCAGCACCTCATAACCCCGCCCGGGCAGTGCGCCCACATTGAAGGCGTAGTGACCCGATTGTCCACTGCGCAAACGGAACTCCAAGCGGATGCCGAAATGGGTCGGGTGGCCGCTTGACCGGCGACGCACTTCCGACAATCCCCCGCGTTCGTTAATCGCATTTTCGAGCGATCCGGTCAGTGCGTCGCGCACCAGATGCAGCGCATCGAGAAAATTGCTTTTACCCGACCCGTTGGCACCCACCAGATAGGTCAGGGCACCAAGCCGCACATCGCAGGTAGCAATGCTCTTATAGTTGCGCAACACCACACGGGTTATAAAATTAGATGTGGCCATTCTGGCTCCTTGTCATGTCGGTTACGTATTATCTCAGTAAAGTGTCGAGTTCATCTTTGTCGTGGATGAGGTGGCGGATGTTGCCGTCGTCGGTCTGATAGAGCAGAACTTCAGAACGGATTGATGTGTCATTTTTTTGCTACCAGATCAAGAAAAGCCGTAACCGCAGCGATGGCATCGGCGATTTCCTGTTTGGGAATGTTGGGCGCGCTGGGGTGGGAATAGGGGTTCATCACAATATCCTTGAACATCTGGAGACGATGAAGAATTGAGTCCCAGTCCTTTTGTGTTACGCCTTGCTTGTCCAAGCGTCCTTTGACCTTCCAGTTCGCCAATTTGCCGAGGAGCTCTTGGGATTTATGATTTTTAGACGATTGTTTGAAAGGCATTTCAATCGGAATCACTTCACAGGCAATACGCATTCCCAGCTCAAATGCCTGTCGTGTGTAATTTGCAGCGGCTTCACAGTAGTCCGGCATGAGCGAAGTGCCTTTGTTTAGCAAAGCCCTCGGAAGTTCTGACTCAACCTTGTAGGCAATAGGCATGGGCGCGGCTGCACTTGGGTCGCCCTCATACACCTCGTAATAAATCCACTCTTGTTTTGGCAGATGTGCCCGCGCCAGGTCGAACCAAGTCCTATCGTGGGTGAGCAAGACTACTTGCCAGTCTGCGAAATATTTGTTCAGAACATCCAGCACCGGCAGTCGGTTGGAATGGTCGATGCCAATAAGCACATCGTCCAGCACCAGCAACTTTGGTGCCTCGCCGGTGGCTTGTTGCACCAGCGCCAAACGTCCTGCCAGATAGATCGCCAGTCCCAAGGCGGATAGGCGCGCTTCGTTCAAGAACAGGTGGGGGTGCTGGAGCGCTTCGCCCCGGTAACCCACTTCCAGCCAGATTTCCTGGCCGCCATATTGCCGAGCAGACAACCAATGGCTTGCATTGGGTATCAGGCCGGAAAACGTCAATGGCTTCACCTGCATGTCCTGGTACTTTAGATCGCGCAAGAGCACCGGCAACAGGCCATTTACTGCATTCAGTGCAGCGTTCACCCCCGCGTTGAACCCTTGGCAGGCTTGCAAAATTCTGGGCGGGATTGCGTTGGATTTATTTCCGATAGACTCCCGAATAGTTGTCAACTTACCCCAGTATTCGCTGATCGCTACCTGTGCCGTGCCAGATGTGGGGAACGGGTAAATGCCGGGGCCAGTGATGCCGTAGCTTGCCAGCAGGTTGTTGACGATGACCTCGAATAGATTTACCCGATCCTCGCCGTGCAAGTGGTTGGTCTCCATCAAGGCGCGGTAATCGAGCATGGCGGCCTTGAGCGCGATTTCATTACGCAGCGACTTATCGCCTTGCAGGCCGGTGTTGGCCCAGGTGACGGTCTTGCCGTTGGTGAATACCGCTTCCACCGACCACGGGCCACCTTGAGGCTGTTTGAATTTATTCTCGAAGGCGTGTTTGGAATTCAGCGTCGGCGGTGGGCTGGGATGACGAAACAGCGCGCGCAGTGCCGCGAAGATCGAGCTTTTGCCGCTGCCGTTTTCGCCATAGACGAGCAGGTTCTTGCCTTCAAGGCTGAATATTTCAGGCTCGGGGAAGGCGCGGAAGTTGTTGAGCTTGAGGCTTGCCAGACGCGGCGGTGGCGCGAGTGGCGGAACGGGAGACAGCCCTGCGGGCACGCTCATGCCACCCCTTCAATGATGCGGACAACCTCCACGGCTTGCAGCTCAAACAACATGCCGTAGATGGGATGGCGGGGCTGGAAGATTTCCTCGGCAGTGCTGCTGGCGCGCAAGTTCCAAGCAAGCTGAGCAACCTTTTCTGGCCTCTTCTTGCCCGCAGTCTCATCGGGCGCGGGCCAGTCTGCGATGCCTGCCTTGGCGCTGGCATCAAACAGGCGGATGCCTTTGGCGTGCAGGTCTTCGGCAAAGAACAATTCGTAAACCAAACCGTTGAGGAGGCGTTCGTACTCTGACGCGGCAAGCCCAATTGTGATTGCACATACGAGCCTTTCGATTACAACAAGCTGGGTTGTACTCGTTGTGGGTATCGGAATTTGCCCGGAATAGCGCGGCTCAAAGTCGAAGAATCCGCCCTGCTTGGTTGAAAAAGTTTGAGTCGCTAACCAAGCTGCAATCGGCGAGTTCACGCATGATGCTGCCAGTGCGATGGAGGGGGGAATAAAAATTGTGGACTTGTTGTTGCTGAAATATCCAAGATCGTCAATTGATGCAATGGGGCTGGCAGCGATAGCAGGAATGATGATTTTCGGCTGCTCGAATTCTTCCCAATATGCACAAGAACGCAATTCCCAAAAATAGTGACCTTGATCTGTCCGGTCAATGAGCTGCTGCCGTCTGTCTTCAGCAATAAACCATGCGTAAATGGCTGGGTAAGTTTTGGCAAATAGTTTTTCGGCAGCTGCCAGCGGCAACCCACTCCACGGGTGTTGCTTATTTTCCGACGATTCGATCTTGAGGAGGTATTGTTCGGCGAACTGGACGTTCCAGCGCTTGATGTCTTTGCCGCGCAAAAACGGCTTGATGATTTCCGCCGATTTCGGATCATCCGCAATCAATCCATCCCGCTGCTCACGACTGATGACAAAGGCTTCGTTTAGGCCGGTCAAGATGCCACGATAAAAATGATCTTGGCAATAATCCCCCAGCGGCTGCCCCGCCTTGCGCAGTCGCTCCAGCAGGCGGCGCTGGGTTGGCGGCTCCAGTTGCCAGCCGCCTGCCTTCAACTCTGATTGCGGCACGGCAAAGTGCTCGGCGGCGAACACCTCGGGGAAGTGCGCTACTTGGTGCGCCGGGTTGTTGCTATCCCAGTTCAAGGTTAATACGTCGTTGCGCGCGTTGGTCAACACATCCGTCTCTGCCCGCTTGGTGGCAATCACGATGGTGGGGTAGGCCAGCGCATCGAATACGGTCTCATCGCCAAAGTCGATGATCTGGCGCATCTCGGTGTGAGAGACCATGTAGCGGCGCAAGTCTGTGCCATATTTGGCGCGAAACCATTTGTTGCTGGTGATGAAGCTCAGCACGCCATAGGGGTTGAGCAACTGGAACGAGCGTTCGTAAAAATACACATACAAGTCTGCCGTGCCGTTGTAGCACTCGTAGTGCGGCTTGTAGCGCGGCTTGTCGTCCTTGATGGACTCTTGTCGCACATAGGGCGGGTTGCCGATCAGCACGTCAAAGCCGCGCGAAAAGCCGAACATCCATTCGGGGTCGAAGAAGTCGGCATGACGGTTCTGGTCGAACGGATCCCAAGCGGCCATGCGATCCGCATCCGTTGGATCGAGCAGCATTTGATCTGCCTTGAGCAACGCGACCAGTTCGTCGCGCAGGCGCAGGATGCGCGCCTTGCGTTTGCGTTTGTCGGCGAAACGCTTGGCGGCGAAGTGGCTGGCATTGGCTTCGCGCAGCTCCTTTTCTTTTTCAGCCACGGCGGGGTTGGCGAACAGGTCACCTTGTCGATGCGTGCGCGGGATCGGCAGCAGCGAGTTGGCGGCGACAATCTTGGTTTCCAGATTGGGCAACGGGGTGAGCCGGTTGCGCCCTTCATCGAGCTTCTGTTCCACCACCAGCGAGATGAAAAAGCGCAGCTTGGCGATCTGCACCGCCACGGGCTGGATGTCCACGCCATACAGGCATTTCTCGATCAGGTAGAGCTTGCGGGCGTAGTCGGCATAATCCGGGTCGGCGAAATCCTGGTCGAATTTATCCAGTGCAGCTTGCGCCTGGGTGATTTGCTCTTCGCGCAGATTGGGGTCGGGCAAGGTTTTGGCGCTGGCCAGATGCTGCTCCAGCGGGGCGCGGTTCTGCGCTTTCCATAATGCGTTGGGCGGGCTGTCGTCGAGCTTGCGCAGCACATGCACCAGCTTTTGCAGGATACCCATGGGGAATGCGCCCGAACCACAGGCTGGGTCGAGCACGCGCAGTTGCTCGATGGCGCGGATGAGTTGCTGCTTTTCACCGTCATTGAAATCGTGACTGGGGTGGCGGTAGCTGAGCAGTTGGCGCAAGCGGCTTGCCAGCTCAGTCCCTGGGTTACTCGCTGATTGCTGGTCAGCCTCGTTAGTAGAAAACGTCAAGTCCAGGTCGCCCCCACCAGCCCCCAAATTCAGCACGCCATGTTGCGCGGGAGCTGCAACCTTTGCTCCCGTACGCGCTTCCAAGGCATGCTCAAAGTAGGCAACCAGCGCTTCGTCTGCCATGTAGTCCACCACTTCGCGCGGAGTGTAGAACGAGCCGCTTTTTTTGCGAGCGGTGGTCTTGGTGTCTGGGTTATAGCTGGCCAACAGGTTTTCAAATACCTTGCCGAGCAATTCAGGGTCAAGGGCGACTTCTTCTTCCACCGGGGTGTTTTCTTCGATGGTGAATTTGTAGCTCTCGAATATCTTCAGCAGGCCGCGTGGTTTGTATTTGCGGTTCTTGGTTTGATAGATTTCGTTGAGATCGACACCCTCTTTTCCGTCTGAGAAAAACAATTCGTTGGGTATGTAGAGCGGGTTTTCCGTCCGTTCAGAAAAACCATCCACGCGCAGCACGGTTTGACGGCCTTCTGTCACCACGAGCTCGGCAAGGGTGGGGTCGCGTGCAAGGTCATCAGGTGTGACCAGCTTGTCCAGACACTCAAACAAACCACCGTTCAGGAAGGGCACTTTACGGAAGAGCGCAATGGCTTCGTCGGGAGTTTTGAATTCTTTCTTATAGCGATAAACGGTATGGATGAGGTATTTCTCCAGTCGCTTGGGGCCTGCATCCTCACGCCATACACGCGCTTGTTCCCGTCTTCGTCCTCGGCACTGGTTTCAGTGTTGAGGGTGGCAAAGAAAAGATTCTGCAGCACCGCTTTGTAGTAATTGCCTTCGCGCTGCTGTTGATATGGCGACACACACAAAAGTTTGGCAAGTGCTTTTTCGTCAAACAACTCGCTTGGCACCAAGCGTTTCTCTTTGAGGAACCAAACGAAAATCAGCCGGGTGAGCAGGCGGATCATTGCCACTGAGGGGCGGCCAGTAATGGCGGGGTCGTGGGAATCATCCAGCGGCTGGCCTTGGGGGAAGCGCACCCCTGTTTCTTCGCGCAGTGCCCAGTAGTACCAGTCTGCCAACTCTTTGTAGAATTTTTCGTTCAGTGCTTTGACATCCAGCACGCTCAACCAAGCTTCGTATAGCTGAGTGAAGCTGGAAGGCACGTATTTCGTGGATACCAAAGATAGCGCCATGCTTTCCAGTATGCGGAGGTGGGCAGCATGCGGATTGTGGAGATCAATATCCTTGATGATGGAAATCTTGCCGTCCATCACGTCACGCGAGGAATCACGTTTATGAGCACGCCGATTGATCACGGCCAGCGAAAGCATAGCCTCTTGGTCGTGCCCAGGATGACGATACAGCACGATTACGGGCATAGGGAAAAGCCGGTTCAACTCGCGGGTGATGCGCGCCAGCCGTGTGCGCGACCAATTTCCAGGCTTAAGATCAATCGCCAGAAAAATGAAGCTTTCTATCTGGTAGGGCTGCACGCCGGTATTGCTGAAAAAACTCATTTGCCCGGCGGCAAGCGAGGGAAGTTCGTCGTTGGTGAGCTGGAACAAGAAGGATACGCTAGACCAGTCTGCCAAGCAGGCCGCTTCGACATTGAGATGCTGGGTGCCACCCAGCAGGGTTTCAACCTCGCGTGAAAAAGCCTGAGGTTGAGTGGGCCAATCCAGTGTTTTGTTGCTGGCGTAGCCGAGGGTAGAGAGTAGCTCTAGGGCGCTTGCGCGCAAGTCACCGGTGGCCGTTGACTTCAAAACCTTTTCAAGGCGCGTGCGTAGCTGTATATCGCTCATTGTGGATTGCTTTGTGTGTGCTCGCAGCTATGCTGCCCAGTTTTCGATTTTCAAGCCGGGAATACGGGAAAAATCACGTTCGTTGTTGGTGACCAGTATCAAGTTTTCAGCAAGGGCATGACAAGCAATCAGGGTATCCATATAGCCCACGTGATTGCCCGTCATCTTTTGGGAGCCGCGCAGTTTGGCATAGTGATCTGCCGCTGAAACCGGCCACTCCAGGCAGGGTATGTATTCTAGAAAAGCGAGTACTGCGCGTTTAAGCGAGGTGGCATTGGGTGCGATTTCAAGGCCATACAACAATTCGCCGCGTGTAATAGCGGAAATGGCGATTTCTTCGTGAATCAATCCTGCGCGTATTTTGCTCAACAATTCCGGCTGTTTACGCTTGATCGCATAGCTGCAAATATCTGTATCAAGCAGGTAGTTTGGCATCAAAAAATCTTCCTGAATTCGCCGGGTTGATTGTCGCGCTCCGCCATGAATTCATCCGGCACATCTGCTTCTGTGATCAGTCTGAACATTTCATCCAAGCCTGTAGTTGTGTGTTTTTTGGGCGTGAGGGTGACAACGCCTGTTACTTCGTTTTTATGCACCCAGACTTCGTCGCCCGGCAACCTGCATGCCTTGGGCAAGCGCACTGCCTGACTGTGTCCGGTTTTAAATAGTTTCGCGGTAGCTAACATGATAGCCTCCTTGTATATATGAATCCGTAGCTACTTTATCACAAGCCAAGTGATAAGGTCGAAGTCTCCAGCGGATTTCACTTGTTTGCCCGCATCGGTAAGTTTGCCACCGCGCCCGGCGAAGAGATTGCCCGCATTCTTCCGCTCAAACTGCGCGGCGATGGCGGTAACGGCACGTTCCAACAGGGCGCTGTATTGGCTCATGTCCTCACCGTTATTTGTCTCGGTATCAAACAATTCGCAAAGTTGCGCATAGGGTTCAACCTTGCCCTGGCTCACGGTTCGGAAAATTTCGAGCACCTGCTTCGGGCTGGTAAAGTTGTAGCGCACTTCACCATCGTCGCGGATGTAGACAAGGAAATAGGGCTGGAGCGGGTTGACGGCTTCGTTGCCACTGGCCTCGATACGTTGTTTCAGACAATAAATGGCACCCGGTTGGATAGTCTGAAATTCTGGATGGGGCGGCACGACAGCATAGAGGCCGAAAGGGGCTTCCTCCAGCTTGGCTTTGTTGGCCTCGATATACGTTGCCAGTTCCATGCGGAAATCGTCGAGGGTGAATTCATTGATGGATACGCTCTCGTTGAAGTCTTCCAGATCGAGCACTTCATCTTTAAGCCGCATGAGTTGCTTGTCGCGGTAGCGCATGTCGCCCTTAATCAGCTCTTGCAGCTCATCAGATTGCAGGATGTTGTCCTCGGCAGTGGCGGAGATGTCCACCAGCGCCATGCGGGCTTCAACACGGTTTTTGAGGTTGATGTACTTGTTGAGGTCAGGGGTCGGCCAGAAATTGATGAGCTGAATTTCCTTGTTCTGACTGCCAATCCGGTCGATACGACCGAAGCGCTGAATGATGCGCACCGGGTTCCAGTGGATGTCGTAGTTCGCCAACAGGTCGCAATCCTGAAGGTTTTGCCCTTCTGAAATACAGTCGGTGGCAATCAGGATGTCGATCTCGCTATCCTGTGGCATGGTTTTCATTTTCGCCCGCTGCTTGGCGCGCGGCGAAAAATTGGTAAGTATCTGGCTGAAATCTGCGTGGCCGAAGGTGGTGCGATTCGGTTTTGCGCCGCCGGACACCAGCGCAATGTGAACGCTGAGCTTGTTGCGCGCCCAGTCCTCAAGGTTTTCGTAAAGGTAGGCTGCCGTGTCGGCAAAGGCACAGAAGACAATAATCTTGCGGTTCTCTTCGCCAAGGTTATTGGTGGTTGGGTGCCTGACCTTTTGTTCGATGATCTTTTTCAGTTCAGCGAGCTTGGCATCGCGCTCTGGTGTTACGCCATCGGCGCTTTCCGCAAGCATTGATAGTTGTTGCTTGTCGCTGGCCAAGTCTGCCAGCCATCGATCAACGTCCATGTGCTCAAGGCGATATTTGAGCGTGCCGACCTCAAAGGCCTCACGCAGCTCTTCGTCTTCCTCTGCTTCCATGATAAAAAGTTCTGATTGCAATTCCTGCGCTTTGGCATCGCGCAATCCCTGATACTGACCAATACGCGCTTCCAGGTCTTCGAGTTTTTTGACTGTGCGATCCATCGTGATGGCGAAAGAACGCACGGAGCTTTCCAGGCGCTTGAGGAAATTAACCTTCATCATGCCGATCAGGAAGCGCTCACGAGTCTCCTGGCTGAAGTTCTTGATAGCGCCTTCACCGGCGTACAAGCTCTTGAACTGCGGCAGCACATAGGCAGAAGGCTTGAATAAGGCCAGTTGATATTTTTCGATTTCCTCATTCAGCCGGTCATAAGTCGGAAAGCGATGCTTGTTGTCTATGTCGGCGGAAATAGATATGGGTCTGGCGCGTTTTGGAAACTGGCCGATGGCAGCCAGTGAAGCTCGGTAGTAGCGCTGAATATGTTTGCGCGAGCGTGCGATGGTGAGTTCATCGAGCAAGGTGAAAAATCCGGCAGGAAGTCGATCCATCAAATTCTGCGCATCCTTCTCGCCTGCACGCATCGCCCATTCCATAAAGGTTTTTTGTGCAGTCCCCAAGGTTTCCTTGATGCTGTGAATGCCAAAGCTTTGTGAGAATGCTGTGTCTATATCTTCGGTGACAAAGTAAATC
This sequence comes from uncultured Nitrosomonadales bacterium, assembly GCA_903934275.1. Taxonomy (GTDB): domain Bacteria; phylum Pseudomonadota; class Gammaproteobacteria; order Burkholderiales; family Gallionellaceae; genus Gallionella. Next base: position 1,117 of record CAIZNF010000586.1, on the reverse strand, counting down.
TGGTTGCGCAAATCCTTGAGGTCATTATTTACCGGCGTGGCCGAAAGCAGCATCACCTTGGTCTTCACGCCGGTCTGGATGATGTCTTGCATCAGACGTTCGTAGCGACTCTTGCGAATAACATTGCCGTCCTCGTCGCGCTTGCCCTTCACGTTATTGCGGAAATTGTGAGATTCGTCGATAACGATGAGGTCGAAATTCCCCCAATTAAGGGTGGCAAGATCGACGCCATCCACCTTGCCGGTTTCCCGCGACAGGTCGGTGTGGGAAAGCACCGTGTAGGCGAAGCGATCCTTGAGGAATGGGTTCAGCTCACTGTTGTTCTGGGCGAGAAACACTGTCCAGTTATCGCGCAGTTTCTTGGGGCAGAGGACGAGGACGCGGAGGTTTCGGAGTTCGTGGTATTTGATTACCGCCAGCGCGGTATAAGTTTTGCCCAAGCCGACGCTGTCGGCAAGGATGCAGCCATTATGGGCATTGATTTTGTGAATCGCGCCCTTGGCACCGTCTTTCTGGAAATCGAACAGCGCCTTCCAAATTTCGGTATCTACAATAGCGGTTCGGTCAAAAAGCTGGGCATCATCAGCCTGCCCAGACAGGAAGCGCTCGAAAACATGAAACAGCGTCTTGAAGTAGATAAACTCGGGCGGGTGATTCACATAGAGCTGAGACAGGTAACGCAAAACCTCATCTTTGACATCGGCCACCAGTTTGTCGTCAGCCCAGATGTCATCAAACCATGCCTTGAGGTCGGCTCGGTCGCGGTCGCTATCGACTATCAGGTTTAGCTCAATGTTCGGTGTGGCGGAAAGCCCAAGACCGCGCAGGGTGAAGTTGGAGCTGCCAAGAATGGCATGTTCGCGATGGCCGTCGTGGATGTGGTAGAGCTTGCCGTGTAGCAGATTGGTTTGGCGGATAGAGCGAATTTCTACCTTGTCGCGTATCCATTCCGCGCAGCGCCGGGCGATTTCCTTCTGTTGCAGGCGGTTGGCCAGTTCCAGCCCCTCATCTTCGATCTTGAAGGATTTTTTGTCGGTCTTTTCTGGATCAAGCGTCGAGATAAAACGTGGTTCGCCAAACAGAAAGCGCAGGGTTTCGACACGGTCAAGCCGGTCTG
>CAIZNF010000585.1 GCA_903934275.1 uncultured Nitrosomonadales bacterium | reverse complement strand
TGCAAAGTAGCAGGAAATGAAGTCGACAACCCGCGCCAAATTTCGCCGCTTATCCTCCTCAACATCGCAGTTAACCCCATTCAACGAAATCTTGAAGCCAATGAAACGCATCTCCTCAATCAGCTCGACCGTCGCCTGGTAGTCTGCACCGATGAGCTCTGTCACGATATGGCGTCGTTCGGCTACGGCACGAACGGCAATCAGTGTGCCGACAACTTCCATAGGCTCCTCCAAGTCTTCGGGAAAATCCAGAGACTGTCCCTTGCTGAGGCGAATGAAGATGTCTGCCGCATCAACAAGGACATAGCCTTTGGAAAAATTCTGCTTTCGAAGGGTGGTTTTGCCAACCGCGGGCCCTCCCATGACTATGGCGAAGTCAGGCGCATCGCCATGGCTTTCGGATGACGCATCGAAGTAACTTTCAACTTCAGCGTCTACATCAATTTTGATATATCGATCGTCTGTCATGAGGCTCCCAATCACTGAAGAGTCGCACCTTCTGCGCGTTCGGCAATCTCCAGGATGTTCTCGGGCGACACACTGCCAAATGCAATGGCCAGAAGCGCCGCCTGGTACTGGTCTGCCAAATCAAGACTCTTGCGCACGGCACGGTCAATAATGGGTTCTCCCACAAAACCGTCCCCTTCCAGCACTGAGCGAACCCGAACTTCACCGTCTTTGAGGTCCATTTCAAAATTGCCGAAGATCGTGGCGAAATTGATCCTTGCGATGGCCTCTGACACTGCCTGGCGCCGCTGTTCTGGTACAAACGTCGAATAGATGCAGTACACAAGAACTCGCGACCACCCTGCACCCTCTGTTGCATCAACGACAACGCGAACAGACCCATCACGCAGACGCAAGCCGAAAGACACATAGCCCTTGTCCGCATAGGCGGAAAAGCTCCAGTCCTTTTCTGTCAAGTAGTCACAGACCCGGTCAAAGAGTGTCTTGCCTTGAACATCCACAACGGATGTCTCCACGTCGATCACATCATTTTTTCTAGCCATTTGCACCTCCCTAAATCAGCCTAGATCAAGGTTTCATGGTCTCATTTGACAGGCTCATAGAGTGAGCTTTCACGATGCAGTCGGTGTATTTCAGCAATCAAAAACGCTACCGCAACACAACCAGTTGTGGTTTTGCGTCAGCTCCGGACCACACAAATGCGTTTTGCTCGAAATCCTGGGCCAACACCTTTGCAGCGGCCAGAGATAGCCCCAAGATCAATTGGCTGGACTCGCCCGGCCATTGATTGCCTGGGTGCTGCCCGACACCATCAAGCCAGCGCAAACTGCGCACCCGCAAAGTCTGCAATAAGTTTGCTTGCCTAAGCGCATTTTCTGAATCAGGAAGGCTCTCACTCCATGGATTGCAAGCCGTTAGATAGGCGCTGCAGTCCACACCATATTTTTTGTGCATTGCAGCGAGTGACTTTGATACCTCATTAACCCGCAGCACAAATTCCGCCTGGTCAGGCGTTGCGGCATTGACGCAGTAGTGCGTTTCCTCATAAGCCCGCAACAATGCGGGGGCAAGAATTGAAGTAGCTGGCATGTTCATTGTTAGTTAACCCTAACCGCAGAATATCAACAAAAACAAAGCTCCTTCAATTTAGCGCAG
>CAIZNF010000584.1 GCA_903934275.1 uncultured Nitrosomonadales bacterium | reverse complement strand
GGGTGTTCCCCAGGACTATGCCGAAGCAGCAAAGTGGTATCGGCTGGCGGCGCAACAAGGGGATGCCTTGGCGCAATCCAACCTAGGGGTTAAGTATGACAAAGGACAGGGTGTTCCCCAGGACTATGCCGAAGCAGTAAAGTGGTATCGGCTGGCGGCGCAACAAGGGGATGCCTTGGCGCAATCCAACCTAGGGGTTAAGTATGACAAAGGGCAAGGTGTTCCCCGGGACTATGCCGAAGCAGTAAAGTGGTATCGTCTGGCGGCGCAACAAGGGGATGCCTTGGCGCAATCCAACCTCGGGGTTAAGTATGACAAAGGACAAGGTGTTCCCCAAGACCATGCAGAAGCAGTAAAGTGGTATCGGCTGGCGGCGCAACAAGGGGATGCCTTGGCGCAATCCAACCTCGGGGTTAAGTATGCCGGAGGACAAGGTGTTCCTCAGGATTACGCCGAAGCTGTAAAGTGGTATCAGCTGGCGGCGCAACAAGGGAATGATGAAGCGCAATACGGCATAGGATTTATGTATGCCGAAGGACAAGGTGTTCCCCAGGATTATGCCAAGTCTGTAAAGTGGTTTCTGCTAGCTGCGCAGCAGGGCCTTGTTAAAGCGCAATACAACCTCGGTTTTATGTATACCGAAGGACAAGGTGTTCCTCAGGATTACGCCAAATCTGTAAAGTGGTTTCGCCTAGCTGCGCAGCAGGGTCTTGCTAAAGCGCAGTTCAATCTTGGGGCTATGTATAACAATGGAAAAGGCGTTCCCAAGGATTATGTCCGTGCGCATTTGTGGTTTGATCTTAGTGCGGCCTCCGGAAATGCCGATGCAATTAAGATTCGTGATTCACTGGCAGACAGAATGACCCCGGCTCAAATTGAAAAAGCACAAAAGATAGCGCGAGACTGTATGGTTAATAAATTAAAGGGCTGTAACTGAGTGCAGTTAATTGTGCAACCCTCGGTATAAAAATACGGGCGGCTGAGAGGTATAGGTGTAATACTTTTGCACCATCTCCGGCGATAATCATCTGCTCAACTTCTGCAACACATGCAACGGGTATCTTCTTGAATGTGCCAGCTTGCCCAAGTTTGCCTTAATCTTCCAATAGGTTCACGCCCCCTCAGGTATAATTTGCGCCCATGAAAATTCTACGCGGACTCTATTCCCCCGACACTCTGCCTGTCGCGCTCACCATCGGTAATTTCGATGGGGTGCATTTGGGCCATAGGGCGTTATTGAACGAATTGCGAGCGATAGCGCAAGCGCGCGAATTACCGACGGCAGTGGTAATTTTCGAGCCGCATCCGCGCGAGTTTTTTTCGCCGCAACAAGCTCCGGCACGCCTGACCAGCTTGCGCGAAAAACTTGAGTTGTTCGGTTCCATGAGTATTGATCGCGTGCATGTGTGCCGCTTCAATACGCATTTCGCACAAATGGGCGCGGCAGATTTTATTCATGCTCTGCATGAGAAGCTATCGGCTAAATTTATTTTGATTGGCGACGACTTTCGCTTCGGTAGCGGACGTTCTGGTGATTTTGCGCTGATGGAGAAAATTGGCTCACAGCAAGATTTTGCGGTGCAGGCAGTGCATAGTGTGCTGCACGGCGGTGTTCGAATTTCCAGCACGGCGGTGCGTGCCGCGCTGGCCGATGGCGATATGCAGATGGCGCAAAACTACCTCGGACGGCCTTACAGCATCAGCGGGCGCGTGGAGCATGGCGACGGCCTGGGCAAGAAACTCGGTTTTCCGACCGCTAATATCCAGTTGAAACATAACCGTCCGCCGCTGTCTGGTATTTTCGTGGTGCGGGTACATGGTGAAGGTTTGCCGCCTATGGAGGGTGTGGCGAGCTTGGGCGTGCGCCCGACTGTGAGGCAAGATGGCAAGCCGGTGCTGGAAGTGCACGTATTCGACTTTTCGCGCGAGATTTATAACAAGCATATGCGCTTGGATTTTTTGCACAAGCTGCGCGATGAAGAAAAATATCCCGATGTGGAAACGCTGACGCGGCAAATTGCGTTGGATGTGGAACATGCGAAGCAGTGGTTTAAACAATATGGCCAAATTAAAAGTTCTGTTTGCGACTTCTGAAGCCGCACCGTTAGTCAAGACCGGCGGCTTGGGTGATGTCAGCGGCGCATTGCCCGCAGCCTTGCGCGCCATTGGTATGGATGTGCGCGTGCTGTTGCCGGGTTACGGGCAAGTCATCGCGCAACTGGCTCAGCACAAAGTCCTCGCGGCATTCGATAACCTGCCTGGCTTCCCATCCGCACGGCTGCTGTCCGGCAAGATGGCGAATGGCGTGCCGCTGCTGGTATTGGACTGTCCGAGTCTATATCAGCGCGAGGGTGGCCCTTATCAGGATGCAAAGGGGCATGACTGGGTGGACAACCCGCAACGCTTCGGCCTGCTGTCCAAAATTGCCGCCGTGCTTGGCAGCAGCGCATCGCCGCTCGATTGGCATCCCGACCTGGTGCATTGCAATGACTGGCAAACCGGCTTGACACCCGCCTATCTGCGGTTTGCGCAGGGTGCGGCACCGAGTGTCTTTACTATCCACAACATGGCGTTTCAGGGAAATTTTGCCCCGGCGACGGTGCAGGAGCTGCGCTTGCCGCTATCCTGTTTTGGTATCGACGGTGTGGAGTTTTACGGCAACATGTCGTTCCTCAAGGCGGGTTTGTTTTACGCCAACCACATCACCACCGTCAGCCCGAATTACGCGAAGGAAATCCAGCAAGCCGCACTCGGTTTCGGTATGCAAGGGCTGCTGGCCACGCGCGGCGGCGACCTTACCGGCATTCTTAACGGCATTGATACCGATGAATGGAATCCCGCAACCGATAAATATCTGGTCAAAAAATTCAGCGCCGCGCGCATGACCGGCAAGGCGGACAACAAGAAATTTCTGCAAAACAAATTGGGCTTGGATGTTGCGCCGGATGTGCCACTGCTCGGCGTGATCAGCCGCTTCACCCATCAAAAAGGATTGGATTTACTGCTGGAAATCGCGCCGCACCTTATCGGGTTGCCTGCGCAGCTAGCCATACTCGGCAGCGGCGAAGCGCAAATGCAGCAAGCTGCGCGTAACTTGTCGCATCTCTATCCCGGAAAGGTTGGCGTGAACATCGGCTTCAGTGAAGAGCTTTCGCATCAGATCGAAGCAGGAGCGGATATGTTCATCATGCCGTCGCGCTTCGAGCCGTGTGGCCTGAATCAGTTATACAGCCAATGCTACGGCACGCCGCCCGTCGTCCATGCCACTGGCGGTCTGCTTGATTCGGTGGTGGATTGCACGGCGGAAACTCTCAAGGGAGGTAGCGCCAGCGGCTTCGTATTCAAAGGCATGAATACCGAAAATTTGTTCACCACGATCCAGCGGGCAACCGACCTCTACCATGACCAGCGCAAATGGAAGATATTGCGCAGGAACTGCATGGCTAAAAACTTCAGTTGGAAGGCTAGCGCAGAGGCTTATCGCGCTGTTTATTTCAAAGTGTTGGGGCGGTAGGGGAATTCTGATTGCATCGCCTTAAAGCGGATGCCGACGACGGGCGGTTACCGACACTAAGGCGATATTCGTTCCAATCTGAAGTCACCAGCCACCAGCTTCCTTTCATGTATTTTTACCTTGATTGCAACAGCATTGACCGGAGTGCGGCGGCCATAGATACTTCGAATATTGCGTTTGAAATTTCTATCATTAGGAGTGCCCATGTTTTGTAGCAATTGCGGGAAAGAGATTGCGAACGAGGCGACATCTTGTAGATATTGTGAAGTCGTCGTCAGCGATAAAGCCGAAAGCATTAAGCCAGCTCCAGTAACAATTAAGAAAAAATCAAAAGCCAAATCCACAGTAAAAAAATACCCACCAAACCCCATTGTTCTTAGCTGGAAGCTTGCTGGTGAAATTGGGTTTTTCCTTACAGCACTT
>CAIZNF010000583.1 GCA_903934275.1 uncultured Nitrosomonadales bacterium | reverse complement strand
CTAGGGTCTTTTCATTAGCGCGGAGATCGACTTCTCCGGGATATAAGAGGTGCGGAACGGAATAGTAATGGCCTTCATAATCCACGTGGTAATCGATACTGATCTTGGCTTTTTTCCAGTATGCAAATTCGTAAGGAGTGCCTGGCAGGGGTTTGAGCGCTGGTTGATCGTATAACTCGAACAATTCCTTGCGGCTCTTGCCAAGATGTTCCATCTGGCGCTGATTGAGTTCTTCCAGCAGTTCACGGATGGCTTTGTTCAGTTCAACCAGGTTAAAAAACTTCTGGTTACGCAGCCGGGCAAGGATCCACCTTTCCACGTTCTGCACGCCCACTTCAACTTTAGATTTATCGCGAGGCCGGTAGACTCGGGCAGGAACCACGGCGACCCCATAATGTTCGGCCAGTTCCTGGTATGTCAGGTTGATTTCGGGGTCGTAGCGGCTGGGATGATTCACTCCGGCTTTGAGATTGTCCGGTACCACGACTTCTGGCACACCACCAAAATAATTAAAGGCTCGAACGTGTCCCCCAGTCCAATTAGGCAAGTCTTGATGCCATTGCGCTTCTGCGTAGGTATAGCTGCTGGCGCCCAATACAGCAACAAAGATTTCGGCTTCCCGGAATTCTCCCGTTTTCGGATCAATCACCGGCATCTTCTGCCCGGTGTAGTCCACAAACATCTTCTCGCCTGCTTTATGGTCCAGGCGCATAGTCGGTTTGATTTTCTTGGCCCACTTCCGATATAGCTGGCAAAACTGGCTATAGCCATACCCTGTGGGAAATTTATGGGCTGGTTAGCCGAGATGTGATACTGTAGAGATATTTGGAACGGAAGCGATTCGAAAGTAAGATTGAGTTGTCCACGCAATCCACTTTTAGGAGTCGCTCCCGTGTCCAATAGAATAATCCCAACTGAAACGAAAGTCAATGCACTGAGCCAGTGTCTCGCATTGCAAAACATCGAGATTGTTGCAAAAACTTTGGGCGTGGCGCCAAATTCGATTCGCTACTGGTTTGAGACCAAGGTGTTGCCCAGTTTGCCCGCGGTGCTCGCTAACGAAGTCCCCGGCCCAAGCCCGAAAAGCAAACCGCCCGTTGCCACAGCTTCCCATTTTGTAGGTGTGAAGACTGTATCGCCAACAGAAACCGATGGGCGTCCTGATCATTGTCCAACATGTCAGAGTTTGCGAGTCTGGAAGAATGGGCTCTACTGGGTGTTCAACTGGTTGGCCTTTGTAACAGTACGCTGGTTTCTCCCACAACGTATAGCTATTCAACGCTATCTTTGTGGGTCTTGCGGACGGGAGATTGGCTCGCTTCAGGCGCAACGTTTTGCTCAGGCGCGGCGAGAAGCATGGAAAATCTTCAAGCGCTTAGCAGTGTTCGCTCGCTTCAAGTTGAGTTTGTCAACTCGCCACACCGCTTTGCTGAGTGCATTTGTCTTCGGTCGGGCTATTTCCGCCACGTTTGTCAACGATGTGACACTTATAGCCGGGCAAAAGGCTCAAGCTGTACTCAATCGAATAGGAAACTGTCGACAAAAAGTTGCTCAAGTCCTGATGGGAGATGAAACCTTTCCGCACATCCTTGACTGGCAAGCCACTCGTGCCAAAGGGCATAGCATCGGAGTGGCCATCTGCGAATTCGGTTTGATCCGTGGAGTGAAGGTCGTGCGTGATCAAGCCCGTGATTTGGGAGCGCTTTTCAAAAGCGTTGTTGGAACTGGGTATCACCCGCAATACTTCATGAGTGATTTTGATGTACATTTTCCCAAAATTGTGCGAGAAGCCATTCCCGGCATCTGCTTATTGAAGGATTTTGTGCATGCCTTGCGTTTGATTGGCCGCTATTTTGATGTGGCGGTGAGACAGGTGACTTTGGATGTTCCCAAGGGTACGACGCAGAAAGAACGGCAGAAGCAACTTGACTTGAAACGCCGTTTGTTACGTAAGCGTCTGGCACCCATTCGAGCCTTGTTCGTAAAGGCTTTTCAGCCTGGCTATGAGTCGGTTGCATTCATATACATAGAAGGAACCTTGGCCCGCTTACAAGACCCGAGCATAATCATTCAGACCGAAAGCGTTTGTCACTTGCACAAGCAGCTGACCCAGTTCTTTGCCAAACATGCTAACACATTGGCTTTCCAGTTTGAGAAAAAAGCTAAAGCCGGGCTTGTCTGTACCAGTAACTCTTTG
>CAIZNF010000582.1 GCA_903934275.1 uncultured Nitrosomonadales bacterium | reverse complement strand
TCTCAAACGCATTCTCACGCTGCTGCCGAAACAACGTCAAACCCTGCTGTTCTCGGCCACGTTCTCCGACGACATCAAAAAACTCGCGCAGGATTTTCTGGTCAATCCCGTCACTGTCGAAGCGGAACGCCGCAACACGGCGGCGGAAACTGTCACACAATCCGTTCTCATGGTAGACCATGACAACAAATTCAGTGTACTGGCCGATCTGCTTCGCTCTCGCGGACTTGGCAGCCAGGCTCTGATCTTTACCCGCACCAAGCTGACCGCAGCACGGTTGGCGCGCAACCTGGAGCGCGAGGGCATCCCCTCAGATGCCATCCACGGCGACAAGACCCAACTGGAGCGCATCAAGGCGCTGGATGCGTTCAAGGAAGGCAAGATTACCGCGCTGGTGGCGACCGATGTTGCCGCACGCGGGCTGGATATCGACCAGTTACCGCTGGTAGTCAATTACGAACTTCCGACCAACGCCGAAGACTACGTACACCGTATCGGTCGCACTGGTCGCGCCGGTGCTAGCGGCGAAGCGATATCGCTGGTGGATAGCGAGGAAGAGCGGCGGCTCGTGGAAATCGAGAGGTTGCTCAAACGCGAATTTCCGCGCGAACGTGCGGCAGTCTCGCCTGCTTCTCGCGCATCCTCCAGTCACCGGCCTGCCAGTCCGGCCGCGCATGTGTATGTCAAAAAAACTGCTCCGGTGGACGATTGGTTTCTCAAGCCTTATGAACCTTCCCCAACTGCCGCGAAAACTGAGGAGCAACCCTCATTTGGCACCGACAAGTTTGAGCCGGGTAAACCCAAAAAACAAATCGCAGCGCTACTGTGCAGGCAGCTGGCCAAAAACTGAATCTCCCTGCATTTCTGCGAACATTGTGAACGTGTTTTAAAAGTGTAGCGATCGGGCCGAAGTGCAACGCCGCAATTCGGACGCGCAGTAACTTTTAAAACACGCTCTAAGAGAATGCTGTAGTTGGCTTTTTTGCGGGGTGGCAGCACAACCTTCCATTGGTGCGCTACTTCAGCCAGAAGCGGTTTAAACAGGCAATCCGTGTACCTGATGCTCGCAAAACGAAATTTTGAGACTCACATAAATCATGAGTTCTATCTCCATAAGCTCAATTTCTGCCTCTAACGGACATGGCTAGTACCAAATCTGATAATGAAACTCGCCATGCCCGTTTCCCCCTCCCCAACCCTCCCCCGGAGGGAGAGGGGGCGAACGAATCGCTGCGCGAGTTTCACGTTAAACCGCGTTGCGTGTGGGCTGGCAACGATTCTTTGTACCAGGTCTATCACGACTGCGAATGGGGTGTGCCGCTGCATGATGACCAGCGCCTGTTTGAATTTCTGGTGTTGGAATGCGCGCAGGCAGGCTTGAGCTGGATCACTATTTTGCGCAAGCGCGAAAATTATCGCGCCGCGTTCGATAATTTCGACGCAACGCGCATTGCCCGTTATGGCGCGGATAAAATAGAATCACTGCTACAGGATGCGGGTATCGTGCGCAATCGCTTGAAAATTGAGTCAACAGTAACCAACGCGCAAAAATTTCTCGATGTGCGGGACGAGTTCGGCAGCTTCGCGAAATTCGCCTGGCAATTTGTTGGGGGCGCGCCGAAACAGAATACGTGGCGCAGCCACGCCGATGTACCGGCGAGCACGCGCGAGTCGGACATGATGAGCAAAGAATTAAAACGGCGCGGATTCAAGTTTGTAGGTACGACGATTTGCTACGCACAAATGCAGGCGACCGGCATGGTGAACGACCACACCACGAATTGCTTCCGGCACGCCGAATTAAGCGACAAAAAGTGATAGCCTAAGCCGACGAACCGAAACCAAAAATGTAGGTCGGGCTCTGCCCGACATGGTGGGCAGAGCCCACCCTAC
>CAIZNF010000581.1 GCA_903934275.1 uncultured Nitrosomonadales bacterium | reverse complement strand
GCGGCGGACTTCCAACCATATTGCCTCCAGTCGTGTTGTTGCTCTTGGGCCGGATCAAACCCTCCGATCCAGCTTGGTTTCACACTACACCGTTCATTGGCAATGTCAACCGCAATCGAGAGATTCACCCGAACAAGCCCTAACCTACAGCCTGTGAAGCCAGCGACAATTAACCTGTGGCCGGCAACCATTGGCCTATCCGGGTTGTCCCTCTTGACTATCTCTACTACGCCGCATTCGGGAATGGAAAGATTTCAGCTGTGGGCGGTACCAACCTGATGCGGAAAATCGGCAGGAATCTGAGTAGACCGGCCAGCGGCTATGCCAATGTCAGCAGGCGGAAATCAGTCTGGAACAGCCACACAGCCTTTGAGCTGCTCAACGCTGCCGTCGATGATTCAAACAGGCTGTTTGCTGACTATCACTTTTCACAAGCCCCGGTGACGTTGGGGGATATGCGATCTACTGTGATGGATTGAGAATCCAAGGCGCAATGATATCGACGGCCTCATTCTGCATACCAACAAATCCATGATGATGCATTGGTTCGCAGGGATTACCGGTTGCGCCTGAGCCGCCATTCACAAAGATGATCTTTTTGATCGGCGCATTTGTCAGAGTGCTTGTGATATTTTTGACTTCATCAGGCCGACATGCCCAGCAAGCATCGTCCGCATGATGAAATACTAGTGTTGGCACGCGAAATTTCTCCAGATTCTGCTTTGGCACTGCGCCGGGAATCTTGTAGGCGACAACCCAGGATGTCAGCACGACGCCTGAAATTAGGTTCTCGCTATCTTGAATAGCGGCGGCGGCAGCAGAAATCGTTCCCGAGCTGGTGCCGACCACCCAGATTGGTAATTGGCTCTTGAGCTTGATGGCTCTGAACATTGCAACGTTGTCGGCCGCATGGGAATCTCCTGTTCGCACACTGCCGGATGACAGATCGATGCCGTCCGTCGGTCGACCAACCATGACCACGTTGAATGGGTGAGACGCCCAGCGCTTGCCGGTACGGATCAGAAAGTTGCCACCGGTCGGCCAGCCGTCCTCGCCAATCCGACCATAGCCACCCGCCCCGCCAGAGAAAAGCACCAGGGTGGCAACCGCATCACTTCGCCAGTAAGTGAAGATCGGCACATTGACTCCCTCGCGTGTATCAACACGCAGTACTTCGCCCTTGCCAACTTCCTGCGCATGAAGATGGCTAGTGAAGAGTAGAGCCACAGCCCATGCAAGGACACGGAAGTTGTTCATCGGTACTGTTCGGTATTTCTGCGGTGAAGTACTAGTGGATCAATTCTGAAATTGCATCCATCACTAACTGCGACTTGAGATGGTCAATATGACCTGCCTCGGGAACGGGAACGAATGTAGCTTTGATATTGCGCTCATGTAACCGGCTGATATAGGTTTTTGCGAGCGCGGAAGGGGTTGTATTGTCTTGATCGCCGGTCAGTGCAGTGACCTTGGCATGTGCGCTGACTTGATTTATCCATGCCAATGGGTCTTCGCTCATCCATGGGGTTCTGCTCCTGCCTAAGCGCCATGACACCATGTCACATGGACAGCCGATGAGTACCGCTGCATCTGCCAAATCAGGCTGCAAGCCGCATGGAACCTGCGGGAGCAGCTATTAAATTTGATTAAATTTAATTTACCGCACCAACTGGTTCAACTGGATG
>CAIZNF010000580.1 GCA_903934275.1 uncultured Nitrosomonadales bacterium | reverse complement strand
CTGGAAACCACCGGTGGCAGCCCGCAGCGTGACCGCATTACCGAAATTGCTGCGGTGCGCATGGAAGGCGGCCAGGAAGCAGCGCGCTGGAAAAACTCGGCTTGCCGGACGGTGGTCTGCTACTGATCGAAAATGTGGGCAATCTGGTTTGTCCGGCGGCTTTCGACTTGGGCGAGGCGCACAAGGTAGCAATATTGTCGGTGACCGAAGGCGAGGACAAACCGCTCAAATACCCCGATATGTTCGCCGCAGCAAATGTGATGCTGCTTAACAAGGTGGATCTGCTGCCCCACCTGAATTTCAGCGTGCCGCTCGCCATCGAATATGCGCGCCGGGTTAACCCCCACATCCGTATTATTCTTACCTCTGCGGTTAGCGATGAGGGTCTGGAGGAATGGCAGGAATGGATCGAGGCAGGTATGAAACGGGCTGCAGGGCAGAAAGAACGCGTGTGATGGGTCTCGCTCCGCTCAATCCATCCCGCACGGCGGAAAAGATTGGCTGAAATCATACAGGTTCCTGCCGATATCCGTGTTGCAGCCCGCATACGGGTGCGAGGCATTGTGCAAGGGGTTGGGTTCCGCCCTTTCGTCTATCGTCTGGCCCTTGAGCTGGGCTTGAGCGGATGGGTGCGCAATGATGCCGACGGCGTTGAAATCGAGGCGCAGGGTAGCGAGGTGTCGCTTGCTGCGTTGTTGCGAGGGATCGAGAGCAAAGCGCCCGATCTGGCGCGGGTGGATAACGTGAGCGCAGTGCCGGTCGATGTTCTGACGCATCACGGTTTCGTTATTCTGGAAAGCTCCGCAGGCCATGCACATACAGGCATCGCGCCCGATGCGGCCATCTGCGCGGATTGTCTGGCCGAAATATTCGACCCGTCCAACCGGCGCTACCGTTATCCCTTTACCAACTGCACCCACTGCGGCCCGCGCTATACCATCACCCGGCATCTGCCCTACGACCGGGCCAGCACCAGCATGGCGAAGTTTACCCTGTGCCCGGATTGCCAGCATGAATACGATGCCCCGCTCGACCGCCGCTTCCACGCACAGCCCAATGCCTGCCATATATGCGGCCCGCGCTTGGCACTGGTCGATGCCAGCGGGCAGGCCGTGGCGGAAAACGATCTTGTCGCCGCATCGTTGGAATGCCTGTACGCCGGGCAGATTCTGGCGATCAAGGGGCTGGGTGGCTTTCACCTGATGTGCGATGCACGCAATGGCGAGGCGGTCGCCCGGCTGCGCCAGCGCAAGCAGCGCGAGGAAAAACCGTTTGCGGTGATGCTGGCCAACTACGCTTCCGTGGCTCAATTTTCCGCGTGCAACGATGCGGAGCGTATATTGCTGCAATCTCGTGAACGGCCCATCGTCTTGCTGCAAAAGCTTCAGAAGTGCGACGCCGAATTGCCAGGTGTTGCGCCCTGCATGAATGAACTGGGCGTGTTGCTGCCCTATACGCCGCTGCATTATCTGCTGTTCTTCGATGCCGCCCGCAGGCCAAATTCATGGCCAGAAACATCGCAGAAGCTGGCGCTGGTATGCACTTCAGCCAACCCCGGCGACGAACCGCTGGTGACCGGCAACGACGAGGCTCTTGCCCGCCTTAAAGGGATTGCCGACGTATTTCTACTGCACGACCGCGATATTGTGGTGCGCTGCGATGACAGCGTGGTGAGGGGAGTGGGTCAAAAAGGCCATTCTTCTCTTTCACACTTCGCTCCCGATATGCAATTTATCCGCCGCGCGCGCGGCTACACCCCGCGCGCCATCAAGCTGGCAAAAGCGGGGCCCCAGGTGCTGGCCTGCGGCGGCTGGTTCAAAAACACCGTCTGCCTGACGCGCGGCGATGAAGCCTTCCTTTCGCAGCATATCGGCGATCTGGATAATGCTACAACCTGCCGCAGTCTGGAGGAAACGGCGCAACACTTGATGAACGTGCTCGAAATAGAGCCGGAAGTTATCGTCCACGATCTTCACCCGGATTTTTTCAGCAGCCGTTTTGCCGGAGATATTGCAAAGCAGCGCGGCATTCCGGTGCTTGCTGTGCAGCATCACCATGCCCATATCGCCGCAGTGATGGCGGAGCACGGGCTGACAGGCCCAGTATTGGGGCTGGCGCTGGACGGGGTCGGGTTGGGCGGTGACGGCAAGGCTTGGGGCGGCGAGCTGCTGCGGGTGGATGGGGTGAAATTCGAGCGCCTCGGGCATCTCGCCGAACTGGCGCTGCCCGGCGGCGATCGCGCCGCGCGTGAGCCTTGGCGCATGGCGGCGAGCGCCCTGCATGCTTTGGGTCGGGGCAATGAAATCGAG
>CAIZNF010000579.1 GCA_903934275.1 uncultured Nitrosomonadales bacterium | reverse complement strand
TGATGATTTACTCCCAGCTCCTTGGCAGCAGCACTGGATGCCAGCCCCCTTTTGACTCGCTTTACCGCCAGCTCCCCGGACTCGGTGGTGTATTCCTGCTTCGGCATCCTCTTCATCGTATCCCTTTCAAAAGTAACGTTAATTTTACGTCACCCTTGGAAGGCTATTTTTCGGGGGAAGGTCAATGGAAATTTGTTGTTTTTTGGCGTTTTTTATTCGAGGAAATCAGGCAGGCTGCTAGGGAGGGAGTAGAAACTAAGCATGAACCCAATCGAAATTTTTACCCCCCACCCCAACCTTCTCCCTGCAAGGAGGAGGGAGTAAAAAGCCCGCAGCCTTCAGGCGGCTCACGGTTTTATTGGCCCCTTTGAGGGGCACACCAAATAAGCCCCCGGCGTTGCCGGGGATAATTTAACTTCGAGCTTTATTGGAGACTCTCTATAGCTGCTGCCATGATAGAATTTGAACCTGAGTCCCCACAACAACTGCCCGGGTGGTGAAATTGGTAGACACAACGGACTTAAAATCCGTCGCTAGGGTAAAACCAGCGTACCGGTTCGATTCCGGTTCCGGGCACCAGACGATAGCACCTACTAACTTTGTTCCGCAAATCTGAGAGCTGTTCCGCAATTCTCATTTTGTTGGGGTTACCTTTTGCCCCTTTCTTGATCGAATATACTGTTCGGTCATGCCTACGGTTGTATGACCTAATTGTTGTTGTGCTTGCCGGATGTCACCAGATGAATCTGCTTTGTCAGAGGCTGCTTTGGCGCGTAGATCGCGGAACTGGAAACCTTCCTTGCCAACTCCAGCTGCTTCACGCGCCACATCGAAGCAATTGCGTAGCATACCGTAAGATAGTCGTGCCCCATCGTCATTGACGATCAAGGCTAGGCTACGCACACTAAAGGTAGCTTTTCGAGCCATTATTCGGGCGATCAATTCGGCAAGCTCACCCTCTATGCTGATGCGTAGCTTCGCTTTTGTCTTTTGCTGCGTAACGCGCAACGCGCCTTCACTAATATCTGTCTCAGCCATTTTAAGCACGTCTGCTGGACGTTGACCTGTAAGGTAGGCTAAGTCCATTGCATCTCTCAGTCCCTGGCTGGCGACCGCATAAACAGTAGCAAACGTACTATCTTCCACATAAATATCCTTGCGTCCCGTTTCGGTAAAGCCTTTTATGCCGGCGCATGGGTTCGCCTGGTTTGTAAGCCCCCAACTTCGTGCTTTGTTGAATATGTGCGAAAAGAGTGCTTTCTCTCGGTTCGCTCTGACTTGGGCAGTTTTTCCTCTTAAATCCAGGTACTGACGTATATGAAGAGGCTGAATGCTGTCGATCTGAGCGGGCGGGTTATCAAAAAACTGATAGAGAAAGGCGAGCTCCTTCATGTTATCAGCTTGAGTGCGTGGCGCTTTCCCTGGCAGCACTTCGCGAACGTAACGTTCCGCCACAGAGCGGAAGGTAATCAATGCGGCACCTGGCGGTTCGGGCTGGTCAATTTGAAGTTCAGTCCATTTCTTCACGGCTTGGGCATAATCGCTGCCGAGAGGTATCTCACGGCGCGGCTTACCGCCGGTGTCGTAGTAGTAATGCACCTTGTTGCCTCGAGCGCGAGCACGCATTCTTGACGGCAGATTAAGGTGGACTGTTGTTTTTCTTCCCATGATGGTTGGCCTATTACGCGGCCTTTCTGTCCTGCTGCATCATGGCTGGTTTCCACTCAATCTTTTGTGGCAACGGCTTTTGATTAGTTTCTCCCACGATTGAAAAGCGCGTCACCACTGGCCTGTCGCATCCGTTGATAAAGAATGGAATGCCCATGGAACGTAGCTGTTCCATCTGCCGCGACTTGAGGGCAAAACCCGTCAGTTCGCGCAGTTCTTCAGCAGTGAGAAAAAGTGAATTAGTCATAATCAAGTCAATTACAGCTCCGTAGCCTTCTATTATCTTTGGGGAGTCGGAACGTTTTCATACCGGCTTCCTTACCCTTACTATAGTCAGCGTTTGCTTAAGTTGCGGATTATATTTTTGTGTTGTATTCAGCCTTTCATTTGCAGCGTTTTCCACATGAGAGCCAAGACTTTCTTATGGAGAACTATTGCCGAACCCTTGCCGTTGTAGTAATGTTGCTACATTGAATTTGGAGGGGCGATCATGACTATCACCACACTATCCAGCCGAGAGTTCAACCAGGACACCAGCAAAGCAAAGAAGGCGGCTCAATCTGGTCCCGTTATCATTACAGATCGTGGTCGACCCGCGCATGTGCTGCTAACCATTGAGGAGTACCAGCGGGTCACACACAGCCAAGCGAGCATCGTTGATCTTTTGGCCATGTCTGGCGTTGAAGAAATTGATTTCGAGCCGCCACGGTTGAAAGCTGATCTCTACCGGCCAGCGGACTTGTCCTGATGTACTTACTCGACACCAACATCGTTTCAGAACTGCGGAAAGCAAAAAGCGGCAAGGCGGATAAGTACGTCATGTCGTGGGCCGAGAGCGTTTCTGCTTCAAGTCTGTTTCTGTCCGCCATAACTATCCTGGAGTTGGAAACAGGAATACTCCAGATGGAACGCCGCGACCCAAAGCAAGGAGCTGTACTACGCACTTGGCTCGACGGTCATGTATTGCCGGCGTTCAGTGATCGTATTCTTGCTGTCGATGCCGCCGTGGCGCAACGATGTGCGAGACTGCATGTGCCTGACCCGCGTGCGGATCGTGACTCGTTGATAGCCGCGACGGCACTGGTGCATGGAATGACCGTCGTAACGCGAAACGTGGCCGACTTTGAGGCGACCGGAGTCGAGATATTAAACCCTTACCAATCCAGTCAGAGCTGATCTATGCCGTTGCTGAGTAATGATACGAATAACCTAGTGTAGTGTTGCATTCTGTTTGGAACTTAAACGACTGTTGGCGCGAATGACCTTTTGCAAGATGTCGCGCGCACTGGCTGTCCAGATAAATGGCTTGGGTTTAGCGTTGTGGTGTGCGACGTATTCATCAATGGCCGTAACCAGTTCTGGCACGCTGGCGAACACCCCGCGACGCAGGCGATTTTCCGAGATGTCGCGGAAGAATCGCTCTACCATATTCAGCCACGATGCCGAAGTGGGCGTGAAGTGCATGTTGAAGCGCGAGTGCTTAACCAGCCATTTCTGCACGTTTGGATGTTTGTGCGTGGCATAGTTGTCTGCGATCAGGTGCAGCGTTTTATCCTTCGGTGTTTCGCGGTCGATTTTCTTCAGAAACTTTAACCACTCGATATGGCGGTGGCGCTGCTGGCACTGGACGATGACCCTAAATCCGGCAGTTACCCCGTCCCCAAAGCAAACAACTGATCGTATATTTTAGGCGGTTGCTTCGTTATTTTTGACACAATGTAGTTTAACCTACAAAAAGCACTTGTCCGCAGATTACGCAGATTTCCGCAGATTAAACAAAGAATTGCCCCGTTTAGCGTACTCACCTTCTGGGTGATACTGTAATCATCGATAATTGCATGAAAATCTGCGTTAATCTGCGTAATCTGCGGATTGAACTGCCGTTTCTAGG
>CAIZNF010000578.1 GCA_903934275.1 uncultured Nitrosomonadales bacterium | reverse complement strand
CTTGCGTATAGCAGGCGTATTTTTAAAAAGGTTCAGCATCAAAAAATCACATCCCGGTTCAAAATCATCGCCGGGTCAGCCTCGCGTTTCATCGCCAGATGGCGATCCACCACCTCGTCGCCGAACACGCGCCGGATATAGCCTTTCATCATGCCGCCGAAGCGGTAATAGCTGCCACCTAGATCGATGCCGATGTCGTAGATCGCGTTCTTGAACGATTGCAGATAATCGCGGCTGTATACCTGTCCCTCCATCATCGGCTCGAACTCGCAGCCGTAGGCCCAGCCTTCGGCATCGGGGGGGATACAGGACATTTCGTAATGCGGCTTATGCTCAGGACGCAGCTTGATGCCGACCATATACAGCGTGTAATGCGGAAAATATTTTCGGCACACCGCGTTGCCGCGCTCCACCACTGCGACAAACTTTTTTGCCGAAGTCGCGAGATCGGGAATCACCATCTGCTTGCTGCCCCAAAACTTCCACACCGCGCGCGAGAACACTACGGTACGGTCGTGCATCAGTCCGTCGCGCATGTATTCGGAGCGGCGAAACTCGGGGAACAGCTCGCGTTTGCGCTGCAACAAATACCAAGCCTCGGACAGCTTCCACGGGCGGATTGCATAGCGCCGCAACATACACAAGGCAAAGCCGAATTCGCCGTGGCCGCGCAGGCGCGCTTGCCAGTTCGCGCGGAAGTCGGCTTCGCGCTCATCAGAATCGAAAGCCACCAGCAGGTTCACCGCGCAATCCATGATGGTCAGGATGCCCGAGTAGTCGCTGGCATCGTTGCGGTTCAGCAACTGCATATCCTCGATCGCCGTGCGTAGCGAGTCGTAATAAAAATAATGCATGCGCAGTGGCGTGTAGCAACGAATCCTGAGCGTGGCCTCGGTAATTACACCAAACTGCCCATAACCCAGAATCACGCGCTGAAACAACCCGGCATTTTGCGTATCAGAGCATTCGACGATCTCGCCGCGTGGCGTGACTACCTGGACTGATAATGTCTGATCGGCGCTGCAACCTAGGCGCGGCGAATTGACATCGATACCGCCGACTCCCAGCGTGCCGCCGACCGAAGCAGTCAGGTTGAGCGGCGCGGAAAGATAATCCATGCCGTGGCGGCGCAGCTCCTCGGCCAGGCTATGCCAGAAAATTCCACCCTCGGTGCGCACCGTCAGCGCCTCGGTATCGACCTGCAACACCCGGCTCATCCCGGTCATATCCAGTAGAACCCCTCCAAAGGCAACGGACTCGCCCTCGGTGGTCAACCCGCCGCCGCGCACCGTGACCGGTACGCGGAACTGCTGCGCCGCCTTGAGCAAGGAAGCAACTTGCACGGCACTGCGCGCGATCACCACGCCATGCGGCAAGCCGTAAGCCGTGCCGCCCGCATCGGTGACGAAGGTACCGCACGCGGCAATATTTTCGCGCAGCTCGATGCCGCAATCACGCAGCGCGGCGGCAAATGAATGCCAACCCTGCCCGCTCCAGCGGGTGGGATTGGTCTGCTGGCGCTTGATGCCCAGCAAGGCATCGGGGCCGACGTGGCAGGGGCCGATAGAGCCTGGTTCGGTTAACGAAAGATTGGAGGTTTCAGGGGGCATGTTGTGCAGCAATTTAAAAGGGATTGATACTGGGAACCTCTATAAATCCAAACTCCGTCACGATACTGCGTTGCTCATAAAAAATTACTCCTAACATATCATGCATATGCGTCGTCGCAATTTTTTATTCGCACCTTGTCTCGCTTATAACCAGCCTCTTAGTTGGCGTTGTTTGACAACTTAGGGAGACAGAAATTACAAAAGTACCATTTATCCGAAATTATCCATTAGCCAAAAACTTCGTCATTCCCGCGAAGGCGGGAATCCAGATGGTGGAATAATCCACGCGTAGCGTGACAGAACTGAAATTTTGTCCGCTTCGCGGAGTATTTGTTTCGCTGGATTCCCGCCTTCGCGGGAATGACGAAGTTAATGGGTTTTTTATAAAAAATCTAGCATGTTAAATAAATTGGTATATTTGTAATTTCTTGCTCCCTTAGTTGTTACACCAGAGCTTGTCGAATCACCAGCTACGCAACCAGAGCCCTTCGACAAACTCAGGGCGAACGGAAAATTTATTAAGTGAACAGCATTGGGTTTTACCCGCCAGATATAGCTGTCTAATACAGCCAGACCTGTAAGTTATTTCCCATTTGATGGGGGAATGAAATGAGTTTAGGTGAGTAGCTGAAACCTGTAGATGCCAAATTTCAAGGAGGATCAAGACATGATGAAATCAATGTGGGATAAAAAGAAATTGATATGGGCTGAGCAGTTTGGCAACGGGGCTGCGGTAATCGATTCCGAACATAATGTTTTGATAAGTTTGGTCAACAACGTAAAGCACACGATCGAAGCAAG
The DNA here is from genome assembly GCA_903934275.1 of uncultured Nitrosomonadales bacterium. Lineage (GTDB taxonomy): Bacteria > Pseudomonadota > Gammaproteobacteria > Burkholderiales > Gallionellaceae > Gallionella. The sequence goes on along the minus strand of CAIZNF010000578.1, from coordinate 213 downwards.
AGATAGCGATGCGTTGTCGCGCGCATTTGAAGAACTCGAAACCTGGCTGGATGTTCATTATGCAACCGAAAAAATAAATGCGCGCGCAGCCAATATTGATTTTTCCAGCCGTAAACTTGAACAGCAGTTTGAGTTGAACGGGCTGTTTTTTTTGAGAGGGCAATTGATAGCAAAAAACGGGAAATGGTCCGACAGCGAGGCAAAGATCGACAT
>CAIZNF010000577.1 GCA_903934275.1 uncultured Nitrosomonadales bacterium | reverse complement strand
GCGAATAAAAACAAACGGATTTTTTTGTTGATGCATGATGCGATACAGCTCCGCCGGGTGGAAATTCAGATCTTCCACGGACTCGCCATAGCTGTTGTAGTTGAGATACTCACCCAGTTCGCGCAACGCGGTAAGCTGCGGAGGCTTGAGACCGAGCGGCTTGGCAGCCTCGTATGCTGCATCATGAAGATTGTCGCCGAACGCGCCGATGACCGCCCAGATCAAATACTTGCCGTCCAGATAACGGTTTACCAGCAGACTGGTGCAAATATCCGGGCTGGCATCAATCATTGCGGTCAAGTTCCGGTGATCGGGAATATTCTCCGAAACATGATGATCGAAATATTGAACCTTCGCCCCCTTGTTGAGCAAAACAAGCAACGCATCCCGGTTATTGCTCAAGGCCAGGTCGAGCACTGTCACCTCGTCACCGGAGCCCGCCTCCACACGCTGGAGCAAATCGATTTCGCGCCTGGTTCCGGTGACAAGGTTATTTGCTGCGGGAAAGGCGAGTCTCAGTTGATGCAACGCACAGATGCCGTCCGCATCGCCGTTAAAAACGTCATGGTTCATTTTGATTGGAATGGAAAGTTATACGCGGTATGAATTATAGCCGATTCACTTGTTGATCTTTAATCTCTTACCGGTCAAATGATGTCAAAAAATGACAATAATTTTTCAACAAAACTGAGGGTGGGTTCTGCCCACCATGCCGGGCAAAGCCCGACCTACATTGGTTTCGGCTCGTCCGGCTTAGGGGAGTAGTGCATGATTGCATTCGTCTTTCAAAACAGTAATACATAGGGTTACATTCCATGCGCCCTACGATGTTGCACTATTGATGAAAAAATGGAATGGAAAGCGTATTGTCGGTATTCTTAACGCATCCCGGCATCAGATTTTTCTCCGAAACACATAAACGGCGGACTCCAGTTCCGGGGGCAATACCAGCGCGCCCAGTTTTTTATCTTCCTCGAAGTCAAAAAGTGATTGCTTCCTGTAATCACTCCAGTTGCCGAAGGCAAACTGGTGGCGGCTGCCGATAACAATGTAAAGCCGCACGCTGGGAGTGTTAAATACCTGACGTTCAAAATCATTCTGGGACGGAGGCCACGAACAGATAACCACCTCTGGTGCGTAGGTTTTTAAAGCCTCTCGCGCATCGAAGTTGATAACATCCGCCGGATATTCCACCGCATTCTTCCAGCTATAGTTATCTGTCGCGGTTATTTTGATACCCTGATTTTTTAGAAAGTGGGACAGTGTTCCATCTCCCGCGCCAATTTCAAGGCAGCTTCTGGAAGCAATCATCTCTGTCAAAGCTTCAATCAGCTCGCGTGAATAGAAACAATAAATTCCCTTCGGCTGCACCAGCGGCATAAGCCGCTTCTTCTGCCAGACCAACGGCCAGAGCAGGCGGAACCAAAACAGGGAAGCCGGCTTGCGCTCCAACCTCTTCGAAAAGAGCAGCCTCTGTGCGACATAACCGTTGAACAGATTGAAGCGAAGCTTGCCTTTGGTTACCCCGGTATCCGCCGCCAGCGTGGACAAACAAAGTTTTTTGACAGCTTCATGAGCCATCCGGCTGCGGACAAATTGTGACAGTGCGGCTTCTACCGATTTATTGCTTTGCCGTTTTGTATGAAAAAGATTGGACGATACAACAGGTGCGGATAGGCGCTCCAGATACACCTTCAACTCCTCTGCTGCGCCGCGCCCGATGATGGTGGAAATATCCTGCTGCACGGCTGCCCAATCTTCCGGATATCTGACGCAAATTTCGTCAAAATGCGGATTGGTTTTCAACCACGCCAAAGCTTGTGCATAGCTGCCTTGCTTCATGGAAACATTCTGTATTTTCGGAGTTTCTGTAACTAGTTACGCTACCGCCAGATACACCCCGCACAAGGCGATGCCCGCTCCAGCAAAGTGAATGGCACGCTCACGCGCTAGCCGTTGCATCCCCAGACCAAACGCGATTCCGACGACATGCAGCAACGCTGTTGCCAGCATGAAGCCAATCGCGTAAACCATACCGGAAGCCTGTTCAGGTATCTCGACACCGTGCGCATGACCATGCCACAGCGCAAACAAACCGACCATGCCGCTACTCAACCACAATGGAAAACGCACCGACGCGGCGATCAACACACCCAGCAACAACACTGACAGCACGATGCCCTGCTCGACAAACGGCAGACTCATACCCAGCATCGGCAATGCGCCGCCCAACGCCATCACGCCGACAAAGGTGAGCGGCACTGCCCACACGGAACGCCCGCCCATCTGCGCCGCCCACAGCCCGACCGCCAGCATCGCACAGACATGATCCAGGCCGCTGGCCGGATGCATGAGGCCATGCAGAAAACCATTTGCTTCGCCGACACCGGTATGCGCATAGGCAAAGGATGGCAGCAGCAGACCCGCCATTACAGACAATCGCATCAAAGTTGATTGATTCATGGCATCAGCCTCCTTAAACAATTCCAGATTGAACTTCATAACGCACATAAAATACATCCAGGTTTTGCGCTCGCACCCGTTGCATGATCTGCTCGGCGAGCTTGTCGTCCAGAATAAACTCCACCTTCACCGCCAGTTCTCCGGCAAGCTCGAAAAAAGTATCCTCACGTAGCCTGCCGTGCCGCCCGAATCCGGCAATGGCGCGAAATGCCGAGCCGCCATGGATGCCGAGAGCCTTGGCCTCTTCCAGCAGCCATTCATACAAAGGCATACCGGCGTGATGCTGTTTTTCAGTGACATAAAAAGTGATCTGATCCATTGTTGCCTCCCTAGTTTTGAAGCCATTTGAAAGTCTGGATACCCAGCACCGTCATCAACAGCGATCCGCCGAGGTGCGCCGCTATAATACCTGCTCCCCACGCATACTGCCCGCGCAATAACAGTGTGACGGTCTCCGCAGAAAACGTGGAAAAAGTGGTCAGCCCGCCAAGAAAACCGGTAATGATGAATAGCCGCCATTCGGGCGACAGCGCCGGATGCTGAATAAAGAATGCGATTGCCATCCCGACCAGATAGCCGCCGACCAGATTGGCCGCGAGCGTGCCGATCGGCAATTCGGGCAGCACCGGATTGAACCACAACCCGAACCCCCAGCGTAGCCACGCGCCGAGCGCCGCGCCGATACCTACCGCGAGAAATGCGTAAAGGGTCATAAAATTGTTTTTTAATTAAACCAATAACTGCAATTTATCCACGAAAGACACGAAAGGCACGAAACAAATCGTTATACGGAAGTAATTATGCCATTCGCTTATAGGTAACGGCCTGCAACCTAATGCTTCCTGGAAAATTTTGAAAGCCTGAGCCTTGCAGCGAAATACCTGCTTACCACCATTTCGTGCTTTTCGTGTATTTCGTGGACAAGCTGTTATTTTGCAGAATTACCATTCGCCGTTATTCTACAACACGCACCGGCGCAAAACCGCCCCCCGATGTGCGGAAGTTGGTCGTCTGTCCCTGATAGAGCCGCGCCGCAACCAGTTGCACCTGCCCATCGTAAACGTAGCAGCGTACATCGTACTTGAGCGTAACAGGTTCGGCATCGTTCACGCACACCGCACGTTCACCGGGTGTGGCCAGTTTTTGCGCGACATAGCCGCCCTGCATGATTTCGTCGAACACACGCTTGGTCAGCTTCTCGCCGCGATACGCACCCTTGCTGCCATAGCCGCTATTCGGCTTGAAGAACCACTGCTTGCGCTCCGCCCACCATTGTTCCTGGTCTGCCGCCGCCACTTGCCGTGTCTGCGGAATTCCAGACTGCAAGGTCGCGATGTCGGCTTCGCTCGCACCGAGCACACGTAACTCGACCTCATCGGTCAACTGCGCCAGATTACGTTTGTCGGCGTAGCGCGCATAGTGCGCGGGGCTGGGTGTCAGCACCACGCTATCGTCCAGATACGCCTGCCGCAATACAGGATGATGCTGCAATAAAAAATCCGTCAGGCGGTTGTACACCATGTCAATTTTCTGCTCGCCCAGATATAAACCTCCATCACGCGCTTGCAATGCCGACGGATCGGCGATAAAGGCCTCAATTCCGGCGCGCTCGAACAGATTTTTTGCCAGCAGGAATTCAGGATACAGGTACTGCGTTTCAGGTTGCTCATCCACGATGGCGATGCTGTTGAGTGGCGCATCGCCGCGCGCCAACCGCCACTCGTTGCGGAACATATCAACAAAAGCTTGTTCGATATTTTCAACAGAGACCTCCTTGCCGGGCAAACCTGCATCGCGCTGGCTGTCGATCAGCAGCACATTCAAAAATCCGCCGCCCGCATTGCTGTTGATTTCAATCAGATGCGCGCCGTCACTGTTCAGGTGGAAATCGTAGCCGAAGAATACGCCTTTGGCGTGCGGGGCATGATCGGGCGTATTGCCATACGCCCCTACGGGCACATGGATCGTAGGGGCGTATGGCAATACGCCCTGCGGCATGAGGCGCAAACTTTCCCGCCACTCCGGCAACCCCACCACCCGCTCCACCGCGCCGATCACCTCGCGCATCTGGCGCAACTGCACAGATGTAACGAACACCGGAGCAGCGGCAAACAGATGCGTGCAACGCTCCGTCACCAAGTCATACCACGCATCGCCCTGCGCCCGCAGCGCGCGTTGCAACGCGGCACGATCCAGCACGGCTGTTGGTTCGAAATACATTACCCTACAGCGCCTCAAAGATGCCCGCCGCGCCCATGCCCGTCCCAATGCACATGGTCACCATGCCGTACTTCTGCTTGCGACGGCGCAGGCCGTGCAACAGGGTCGCGGTGCGGATTGCGCCGGTCGCGCCGAGCGGATGACCGAGCGCAATCGCGCCGCCGAGCGGATTCACTATCGCCGGATCGAGGCCGACATCGCCGATCACCGCCAGCGACTGTGCGGCAAACGCCTCGTTGAGTTCGATCCAGCCCATGTCGTTCAGGCTCAACCCCACTTGCTGCAACACGCGCGGGATCGCCTCTTTCGGGCCGATGCCCATGATTTCCGGCGGCACACCCGCCATGCTGAAGCCTTAAAACTTGGCTATGGGAGTATGGTTGTAACGCTTTAGCGCAGCCTCGCTGCACAACAGTACCGCCGCCGCACCGTCCGACATCTGCGAACTGTTGCCCGCCGTGACCGAACCCTTCTGCGCGAACACCGGCTTGAGCTTCGCCAGCGCCTCGACCGACGTATCGGCGCGCGGCCCCTCGTCCTGCGCCACTTCGTTGATTTTAATTTTCACGTCGCGCTCGTTCAAATCCGGCTGATGCTCCGCGATGCGGTACGGCGTGATCTCGTCGTTGAATTCTCCCGCAGCCATCGCGCGCAACGCGCGCTGATGGCTCTGGTAGGCGAATTCGTCCTGCGCCTCGCGCGAAATTTTCCAGCGCTGCGCCACCTTCTCAGCGGTGATGCCCATGCCGTAAGCGATGGCGAGATTCTCATCGCGCGCAAAAATTTCCGAGTTGAACGCGATCTTGTTGCCCATCATCGGCACCATGCTCATGCTCTCCATCCCTGCCGCAACCATCGCATCCGCCTCACCGAGGCGGATGCGATCCGCCGCCAGCGCCACCGCCTGCAAACCGGAAGAACAGAAACGGTTGACGGTCAAGCCGGGCACCACGTTCGGATACCCGGCCAGCAACAGCGCGATGCGCGCCACGTTGATCCCCTGCTCCGCCTCCGGCATCGCGCAACCGACAATCACATCGCCGATGGCCGCAGCATCGAGCGACGGCGCTTGCGCCAGCACACTCCTCAGCACATGCGTCAGCAGATCATCGGGGCGGGTATTGCGAAACATCCCGCGCGGTGCCTTGCCCACCGGCGTGCGGGTTGCGGCGACGATGTAGGCTTCTTGAATTTGTTTGCTCATGACACTCTCCTAATTTGTACTGACAACATATTTAGGGAAACACTGAATAAGTCCGTTCGCCCTGAGCCCGTCGAAGGGTGGGTGATTTAATGCATTGATTAATAATGCTCTCCGATCATGGTTCGACAAGCTCACCACGAACGGAGGGCTTATTCAGCGTTTCCTTAGCTTCTGTGCCTCATCTACCATCGAATTGCGCAATTTGCCGGAATCTCTCTGCCAGCAGTTGCACTCGCCCGGCGAATGACTCATCCGGGAATACCATACCCTGCAAGGCATCCATAAAATTCGGCATTGCCAGCAATGCGCCACACCGATCCGCCAGATAGCGCCGCAATTCCATTTTACTCAGGTCAATTTCACCAACAATCTCGGGCCTGCCATCCAGTACATTAACGATATCTTCCAGATCGTGGCTGCCCAGTAAATCATTTTTTCCGCGATTCGCAAAAGCCTCAAACTTTGTCGCCAGAAACACCGGGGCAGCAATCAAACGTATCGTCACTCCGCTCCCCAACGTAACCGGTTGCGCCGTTTGTACCGCCAATGGATACCATCGGTTGGCAAAGCCCAGAATATTGGTATCAGTAGGCATCAAATCCACCTCCAGATCGCCAAGCCGCCAACGGCAGATAGGCGCATCCTTGGACATATCCCGCTTGAAGCCCAGCTTGGCAAACTCCTCTTCAAGCTTGTGATAGCCCGCCAGCGCGGCAACCTGCGCCACCAAATCCACATCGTAAGTCACCCTCGAAGGAGCTGCCGCCGTATCAGTCAGCAACAAGTCCACTGAACATCCGCCCACAAACACCAGCCTCTCCCGTAAATCTCCAAGTGCCTGTGCAACCAGCTCCACCTTGGCTACATTCGGATACTTTGGCTTCACTGAAAAAACTCTTCCAAGAATTTTTGTGCGGCGGCACGCTCGCGCGCCTGCCCGCTGCGTAGCGCATCGAACAGCGAAAGAATGGCGTACAACCGCTCATCCTTGAGCGCAGCCCCCGGAACCGAGGGGTACAACGGAACCAAGCTCACCCCGCGTACCGCACCCTTGGAATGCGGCCACACCGGCACCGGGTCGGCAGAAGGCGCAATCACTTTATTCAACGGCGCAGCCGCATAGCCGGTAGGCACCCCGCGCGTCAGCGAACCCCACACCGGAGGAAAAACATACTTGGCCCCATGAAACAAAAACTCCCGCAACTGCGTCTTGAGCACCACCGGACGGCGCTCCTCAAACATCGCCAACTGTGCCGCAGCCGCACGTTTCAACGCCCCATGCACCGCCGAAACCGCCAAATCTGTCTGTTCCGCCAACTCCGGATAACCCACACTTCCGCCGCCACGGCTCAACAACGCCAGCAAGACATAAAGGTCTTGCGGCTTGAGGGCAAGCTGGCGGTTGCTGACTTTAGGCATATTCTTTATTCTTGAAATAAGAATCAGATATGTAATCTGATGTCAACTATACATTAAATGTCAACTATTCTCAATTCATGAATAAAGAATAGTCGTTTTGTAACTCATGAAATACTGAGCCGTGGCAATTGTCTCACCAGTGGCGCGACAATTGCCGCAACTCGATCAACGCCGTATTCACCGACTGCACCGCGCGCATGCTGCGCGGTATGGATCAGTTGCGTGATCTCGTTGAAATCGAATTGTGGGGTAAGCGGTGTTGTCATGTTGTTTTACGAATATCAAACTTCCTTATTGTGTTGCAGTGACGGGCGGGTTCCACCCGCCGCATAAAGCTGTCGGACTAAGCCCGACCTATTGGGGTTCATGCAACGTGGCGCTTACGCTCCGCCGCCGCGCGCCTCATCCTGGCAATCGACTCGATTTTTTCTTCCCACGTCTTGGCACGGGCATCTGCGCGATAGCTGGCTTTGGCCTTGATTACATATTCAAGACGCTCCGCATTGGCTTTAACAGTTTTCATCACCATCCCAATTCAAAACTTTTTTAGTTTTATTTTCAAGTTGGTATTTTTTCACCAACCGCTTCAAAACCAAGCGATCAACTTTTCCTTGTTCGATAAAGGATGCAACCCGATAAAAATCCTTTATACGCCCCGTATCCAATGCGATTGCGCACAAGTATTCCGCGCTGAAAATTCTGGTTTCAATGTTGCCATATTGAACAGACACCGCCTGCTTTACAGCCTCTTCGACGAGCGGGCTGTAAGCCGGAAGTATCTGAATAGGCCAGTCACCAATAACGATGTACTCCTTTTCAACTCTCCCACCCAGTTTTTTGAGCGCATCGTAAATGGGTTGCAGCGAAAGCAAAACGGAATTCTCGCTCGCTGACATGAACAAGAATACATCAACATCTTCGGTATTGACGGCCTCGATGTAAAAAGAAGCCGCAATGGCACCGCCTATGGCGTAATCATCAATCACACCAGATTTTTTAATCGAATTAAGGGCAAGCAGAGCTTTTTTCATGATTCGGCAATTTATTCAACTATGAAGTTCATGTTTTGATCCCCTGCGTGTAATTTCATTGGGTAAAACTATTGCGATGCTGACCCCATATCACTGACCCCATATCACTCGTTTCTACGCGGAGCATGGAAACGATCAAACTTCCAATGCTACGATGATAGACCTGCCCTCTCGATTCTAATTCGCTTACTCGCTTATCGACGATCTTCGATAACAAAATCAGCTACGCTCACCCCGGTCGGCATCAACTCACCTCGCGGCAAACCGACCGCCTTGCCGCCGTTCCATGCAAGCCCAAGACGTGCGAGTTCATGCGGAGGGGCATTGCGGAGCGTTTCAAGCGATGCCTTGCCTATCCGTGTGCACGGCTCGGAGGCGATACTGGCTTCCTTCCTGTACTCGTTCATTTTATAACTCATCGAGCTTAACCTGCACCGGCTGTTTGCCATCCTTCAAACGGGCATCGGCAATCGCATTCAATTCACCATCTTCCTGCTTACCTTCACCCTCTGAGTTCTCATCCGGCGCATTCTGCAAATAAAACTCATGTAGCTTGGCTTGCAGCAGCGCCTTGTCCGGCAACTGCGTTTGATACTCTGCAATCAGCGCCGGAGAAAGGCTGCGGCTCAGCGCGTATTCCACCACTTCATCGTCCTTGCTTGCGCATAGCAGCACACCGATGGCGGGTTGCTCGTGCGGCTTCTTCACATCCCGGTCGAGCGCTTCGAGATAAAAACCTAACTTACCAAGATACTCCGGCTCAAAACGCCCGACCTTCAACTCAATGGCGACCAGACAATTCAGCCCGCGATGGAAAAACAGCAGATCAAGCGCAAAGTCCCGCCCGCCAACTTGTAGCGGATATTCGCTGCCCACAAAACAAAAATCCCGCCCCAGCTCGATCAAAAAATCCTTGAGACGCTGCAACAACCCCTGATGCAAATCCGCCTCTGCATGGCCTTGCGGCAGGTCGAGAAATTCGACCATATAGCTATCCTTGAACACGCCCAAAGCATCGGGATGAGTTTGTGACACCAGTGGTGACACTTTTACCGGATTGAGCACCGTGCGTTCGAACAAGGCGGTTTTGAGCTGGCGTTCCAATTCACGCTTGCCCCACCGTTCACGAATGGCGAGACGCAAATAAAACTCCCGCTCTTCTGATGTTTTTCCCTGATTAAGAATGATGAGGTTATGCGTCCAAGGTAATTGTCTCAGCAGTGGTGCGACAATTTCATTCCCTTGATAAGCCTCATAAAACTGACGCATCCGGAACAGGTTGCGAGAGGTAAAACCGCGCAACCCCGGCTGCGTGCGCGCCAGATGCTCGGCCAGTTGCGCCACCACCCCGTCGCCCCATTCCGCCTGCTCGATTTTACGACTAATGAACTGCCCCACCTGCCAATACAACTCGATCAACGCTGTATTCACCGCCTGCACCGCACGCTGCCGCGCGGCATGGATCAGTTGCGTGATCTCGTTGAAATCGGATTGTGGGATAAGCGGTGTCTTCATGGCATTTTCTGTATCAAATAAAATGGAGGCACGTCCTTGCTTAAATAAGCCGGATTACGCCACTCTCAATAGCGATCTTGCCTGAACGACTGAGCTTCGCCAACTCGGATTCAAGCCCCTTGCGCACACCACGGCCAAGACGTTGAAACCCTTTAGCCTTGGCGAAATGGCGCAAGAAATCATCCAGTGGTGCTATCCCACCCAAGCTGCCAAGAAGTGATTCGACTTGACCGTGATCAAAGTCGGTGGGGTTTGCAGCAAAGCCCGCAAAATCCCTTTGCTCGTTTCCACCAGCTATTGAGTCTAGTTCATCGGATACTAGTGCTTCATGCTCCTGAACTTCTTTGAGGTTAATCCCTTGGGCTATCAGATCGTCCAGCTCATGCAAGAGCGTCATATCGGAGGCCGGCTGTTCATCCGTATTCGCCTCCGGCGATATCTCTAGCTCGGCCAGACGCGCAAACACCGGCCTCATAGACAGTTCTTTGTCTCGATAAAATGCGCTTCCACGGATGCGGACGAACTGCCAACCCAGCCTCTCAAGAATGGCTTGGCGATCCATATCTTCGGCTAGTTTTTCCATCGGGTGATAGCGGTCTCCATCGCATTCCACAGCAAGGCGCTTGCCGCCACCCTCAACAACCATATCAATCCTGAAGTATCCAACCTGCCATTGCGACTTAACCTTATATCCAGCGTCGGTCAGGCGCTTTAGCACTTCTCGCTCAAACGGCGATTCGGTTTTGCCTACTTCCTGGTTGAAGGCACGAAGCGATGCCAACGGATCTTTGACGTGCGAGAGCAGTTTGAATCTGAGGTCAGTGACCTTGAGGTGAAGCGCAGGGTCGAAGGAATGTACGACCCAG
>CAIZNF010000576.1 GCA_903934275.1 uncultured Nitrosomonadales bacterium | reverse complement strand
GCGACGCTGATGCGCTGCAAGCTTCGAAAGCGGGGATGCAGGTGCTGGACAAGGGGGTTGGCATCATACATCGCCGTCTTGCCCGACACTTCCTCGCCATCGTAGATTTCGATGTCGATTTCGCTGGTGCGCTCACCGAGCAAGCCCTGCATCAAGTCGCCAGCGCGGAACACCGAACATATCCAACCGATAATGTTGGCGCGGCGATCGGCGAGAGTCTCACGCGGTGAATCGTGTTTGTAGACCGGCAGAAACATCACAAAACCAGCTTGCCTGTCTTTGTCTATTTCAAACACCAGCCTGATCTTCCCAGAGATGGAAATATTGCCAAAATCGCGCGCCTGCTCCATGGCCATATGGCGAAGTCCAACGCCGGAATCTCCGGGGCGCGGAGACTCAAGATCGGAGAGCATGTCATAACCGAACACCTGCCGGTTGCGTTCGTCGTTTGGCTCGGCGTAGACAACAGGTGCGTAAATATCGCTCTGCCCATCCGGCCAGATGGTGTAAGCGGGCAAGCCTTCCTTGCGGACAGCCGCGATATGCCGGTCTTTACCCGCCCTCGGTACAATCGGCACAAAACGGACACTCTGGATGCCGGGGTAACTCTCTTTCAAATGTAGCCTGGCGATATAATCTCGGAATTCTTCGCGCCTGACTGTATCGGCATGGGCAAAAAGCCCATCCACCCCGCGCATTACCTGCTCATAGGTCTTCATGCGCTTGTCAATGTCGCTGGCAACTTCGCGCACCTGATAATCAAATCTGGTTTGCAGCACCTGCGCGGCATCATGCTGGGCATCCATCCAAGCCAGATAGGTGATAATCAAGCACACAACAAGAATCAACCAAGGCAACAAATTTACGTGATACCAACCTGCCATGCCCGCTGGGCTTGGGTTGGTTAGCGATGATGTACGGCTGGGTGTCACGTTTATATGTTACCCATAAGTCAGTAAGTTAAGAGGGCAATCACCACCATTCCCACGCGGTGCATGGGAACGATAGGAATACCAAACGCACGATAAGTGTAGCACGGCGGCTATGAAATCAATGTCTGTCTTCCGAGCTTTCTGAGCGCAATCGCTGCTGCCCACGCACCTAGTACGAGATAGCACAGCAGTGACCACTCCGGGATGCCGAGTGTAAGAAATAGCCAGCCTTTTTCCGCACATTCGCCCGAACCGTGCATGAGCTGTTTCAACACCTCGGCCATCGGCATGGTTTCCAGCATGTAGTCCAACCCTGGGCCACAGGCGGGGACTTGATCCTTTGGGAGATTTTGAATCCAGATATGACGTGCTGCGACACCGATTCCGGACAGCGATAATATGCCGATCAAGACGGCATACACACGCTCCCCCACACGCTTCGGGCCATGCAATGCGGCCAGCACGAATATCGCCAGGATGGCGATAAAAATCACCCGTTGCACCATGCACAGCGGGCATGGATCCTGGTGTTTGACGTATTGCAGGAACAAACCGAAACCCATCAAGCCGCTGGCATATAACGCACCGGCCAGATACAGCCAGCGGTTAGAAATATTCTGCCAAAGTTTGCACATGATTATTCCATTTCCTCTATCCACGTCGCCTGTATCGCTTCAAGAACTTTTTCGCCGCCGTGTTTCGGGTCGTCGTGAAAATCTTCAAGCGCCAATACATAATTGTGCAAATCGGTGAAGCGGATAGTCTTCGGATCAACCTCTGGATGCGTTTCCGCCAGCTCGATGGCGATCAGCCTTACATCAGTCCATTTCATTTCAATACTCCGGCTCAAGATCGGCAATTATTTAGTGTTGACAGCATCGAAACCTAATCCCTCCCGGCCTCCCCTTGTCAGGGGAGGAGGAGCCACCTGACAATGAGGCTGTGGGTTGGGGTGCGCGGTTATTCCTTCGCCAAATTGATAGTGTACTTCGGGATCTCCACCACCAAATTCTTGTTCGCCACAACCGCTTGGCAGGACAAACGTGATACGGGTTCCAACCCCCACGCCTTGTCGAGCATATCCTCTTCCATATCGTCCGCCGGTTCAAGAGAATCGAAGCCCTCACGCAATATGACATGGCAAGTGGAGCAGGCGCATACTTGCGCGCAAGCGTGCTCAATTTCCACGTCGTGCTGCAACAGCGCATCGCAAATCGAAATACCCGGTTCGACATCGAACCGCGCACCATTGGGGCACAGTTCTTTATGCGGCAGCACGGTGATTTGCGGCATTAACCCCCTCCCAATTCGGAAATATTCCTGCCCGCCAAAGCACGCGTCACACTTTTATCCATGCGTGCCTGCGCAAAACCGACAGTGGCATCGTTCAATGCAGTGGTGGCGCGTTTGACGGCCAGATGATCGACAAGCAGCAAAGTATCGCGCAACTCACCCATTCGTGTTTCTATTTGCATGCGCTCTGCCTGACCAATCAAATCACCATCCTGCTCCAATGCGTGTTGTACCGCTTCAAGCAATTGCTCAGCTTCAGTCTGCTGTTCGCGTAGCGCTCGCGCGCGCATATCGTCCTGTGCGTGCTGGTTGGATTCCTGCAACATACGAGTGATCTCTGCATCGCTCAACCCGTAGGACGGTTTAACCGTGATCGCCGTTTCGGTTCCGCTGCCCATCTCGCGTGCCGACACGTTCAACAAACCATCGGCATCCACCTGGAACGTCACGCGAATGCGCGCCGCACCAGCCACCATTGCCGGAATACCGCGTAGCTCGAACTTCGCCAGTGAGCGGCAATCGCTCACCAGTTCGCGCTCGCCCTGCACCACATGGATGCTCATTGCGGCCTGCCCATCCTTGAAAGTGGTGAATTCCTGCGCGCGCGCGGTGGG
>CAIZNF010000575.1 GCA_903934275.1 uncultured Nitrosomonadales bacterium | reverse complement strand
TTTTAAAAAACAGGGGTTTTCTGACAGGCACTAATTATCGGGTGACGCTGTATGCAGTCAGGCTTGCCGAGGCGATGAAACTGAACAGGGATAGCATTGAATCTCTGATCCTCGGAGCATTTTTGCACGATGTCGGAAAAATTGGCATTCCGGATCAGATACTGCTCAAGCCGGGGCGATTGTCTGCTGAAGAGTTCGAGATCATGAAACGTCATGTTGTATTTGGCGGAGAAATTATTCAGGATTCGACCTGGTTGAAGCGCGCTCGAGACGTGGTACTTTTTCACCATGAAAAATTTGATGGCAGCGGTTATCCGTATGGTAATCACGGCAAGGATATTCCGCTTGGTGCAAGATTGTTTGCGGTGGTGGACGTATTTGACGCATTGGTGTCAAAACGGCCATACAAGGAACCAATGCTGGTTGAAGAAGCGTTAAAAATTTTGCGTGATGGCGCATACAAGCATTTCGACCCTGATGCTGTCAGCATTTTTGAATCTGTTGCCCATGCGCTATATGATGAGATCGGGCAAGCCGATAAAACCTATTTACAGGCGGCGTTGAAAGCAATAATTGGCAAGTATTTTTAGACATGTTTGTGAACCATAGTTTTGACTGTAAACGGGCAGCAGTCGAAGCGTCATTGAAAATGTCCGGCAAAGTAACAAGTGGAGAATGCAATGAAAAATAGAATTGGAATAATCGCCTTGTTGCTGGCTGGCGCGGTGTCTCTGCCGCTGGCCGCGCAGCCGATGTCAGATATGGCGAAGCAGAAAAAAACTGAGCAGGCCAGCCATCAGGGCATTGGCAAAGTGGTGTCTGTGGATCATGCAAAATCGCGCATCAAGCTGGCGCACGAGCCGATCAAATCACTCGGCTGGTCGGCCATGTCGATGGACTTCAGCGTAACGAAAGCTTCACTGTTGGATGGCCTCAAGGAAGGTGATGCAGTTCAGTTTGAACTGGGGAAAACCAAGCCGGATGAGTTGGTATGGGCGATTGTTAAAATCAAGCGCAATTAACCTAGGCCGTACAAGTCGGAGCCAATGTAGGTCGGGCTCTGCCCGACATGGTGGGCAGAGCCCACCCTACGGTTTTGTTAAAAAATTCTGGTCACAGTTTGACATCATTTGACTGGCAAGAGGCAAACGAATCGCTACGCGAGTTTCACGTTAAGGATTGGTTGGGAGCAGGAGGTTTGCCATTTCATCGTTGGTGAGGAATGCACCTTCTGGAGGTGAGTAGAGAGCTTCAATTTTATCCCCATCTTTTTTATAATTTATAACCTGATTTATGACTGGGATGCACTCTTTTAATGCTTTTTCGGCACTTTCAAAAAAAGTGCCAACAGTGAACGCCGTGATGTTCATCAGGACAAAGAATTTTTGATTTTCATCGGTGCATATATCTATGTAGATCGGTGTTCCAGACCTCGTTTTAACTCTGATTAGCTGATTTTGCATATTATCCTTTAATAATTATTCAACAAGCTTGCCGAACTATACTATGAGTAAGTAATCGGTGGCTATAAGTTGGACTTGAAACTTTGTAAATCAACTTCGCCGGTTACCAGGGCATTTCTGGCAGCAGGTGAGCCAGATCCTCGCGACCGCAGTCTTTGATTAACTGGCGGGTAATCTTGGGGTCAAATTCGAGAAGTTTACCGACCACCTTATCGACTTTGTCCGGTTCGCCATTGTGATGGTAGGCCATGCCGAGCTGATACAAGGCGTGACCATTCATCGGTTGCAGACGGGCAGCCTCGCGTAGCGCGACAGCAGCTTCAGCGTGTTCGCCGAGCGCGGCATGAGCCAGCCCCAAGCCGTACCATGCCCGGTCTAGAATGGGTTTGAGGCGCACGGCTTCTTCGAATGATTCGATTGCAGGGCGGGGCGCATTCATTTGTTCGCGCACGAAGCCAAGGTTGTAATGGCAGTCGGCATCCTCCGGGATTATGTGCAATACTTTGAGGAACCACTGTTCTGCGACTGGATAATTTTGACGCTGGGCTGCAATGGCGGCCAGATGGCGGGCGGATTGAACGTCCAGCGGGTTATGGCGAAAAGCTACGGTGTAGGCCTCGTAGGCCAGTTCCGTGTTGCCGATAAAATGAAATATCCAACCGCGAGCATAATGTCGCCAATGTTCGTAACTCATGAGTACAATCCCACAATCAATATTAAAGGTGCGAACAATAACATGACTAATTTGGAAGTTTACATTATTAGTATCCTGCGTGCGTTGACCGAGGTAGCATTGCTTACTTTGATCGGACAGGGCTTGTTGGCTTTGCTCGCGGGTAACAGGCGCGCGACGAATCCAATCTATCAATTATTCCAGACTGTTACCAGACCGGCATTGCGTCTAGTACGATTTATCACACCGCAAGTGGTTGTCGATAAACATCTGCCGTTCGTTGCATTTTTTTTGCTGTTTTGGTTATGGATATTGCTGGCTTATGTAAAGCGCACACTTTGCGGCATCGAAGGCATTGTCTGCGGTTAACTTTTATTGGGCAACATCTATTTAACTGGCACAGCCCGCACATTGTCGTTCGGCACACTGTCAATGCTAAATAGGAATGTCATATTGACCTGAAACAGGCTGAGATTTAGCGTATCAGCTGATTTGTACCCAGCGGAGAATATCTTGAAAGACACACTTAAACCCGGAATAGAGCATCAGTTTAGTTTTCGCTTACCCGATTCAAAAACAGTTCCGGCACTCTATCCTGAATCTGCCGAATTCCAAGAAATGCCCGAAGTGTTTGCCACAGGCTTTATGGTTGGGTTTCTGGAATGGGCCTGCATAGATGCCATCAAGCCGCACTTGAATTGGCCAGATGAACAATCATTGGGCACGCATATCAATGTCAGCCACACCGCAGCCACACCGCCCGGACTGCTGGTAACCGCAAGGGTGAAATTGATCGAGGTCAATGGTCGTCGATTGGTTTTTGAAGTAGAAGCGGATGATGGTGTGGACATCATCGCAGCAGGAACTCACGAGAGATTCGTCATTGACCGAGACCGATTCAATCAAAAAATTCGCAACAAGGCTGCAGCAGCATTCACCGACAAAATATAAGAACGTGTTTAAAAGTTACTGCTCCCGCCTGCGTGGGAAAGTTGGATAGGGGGAAATGGTCATGGCAAGTTTCACAATCAGGGGTAGCGTGCTTGCCATGACAGTCAGGATAATCAGGTGAAGTGCGCCATTGGGAGCTGGAGGGAGCTTTCTAAAACGATGCGACGCTGGCGTAAGTGGCTATCGCATTGCTTGCTGTATAACTGCCGGTCAATTGAGCTACCGGCGGTTGTGCAGATTTTTGTTGTGTATCCAGATAACCCCGCACAGTATTGTATGCATTTCCGAGTTCGCTGACACGCGTGCCCAAGTCGTTCACTTTTTTGTTAATCGCGCTATTATCGGAAAGCTGTTTGCCCGTTGCCTGAATAACTCGGCTGGCGAGATCGGAAATCGTGGATAAGGCATCCTTGGGATTATCCAGAAATGATTTTTCAAACTTCTTTTTGTTGATGGCAAACATGCCGTCAGCTTGTTGTGAAACCCCCAGTTTTTTCAATGATGAAAGCGCATTTTCATCAGCGCCAGCCACGGCTTTTCGAATATCGCTCAAGGCTTGGCTGGGGCGGTTCTCGGTATTGAGCACACCTTTCTTTGATGTCAAATTGCTGACAGTTTGGCTAATCGAATTGAACGACTGGACAAAAGCCTGCACAACCCCCTTGAACTCTGTCAGGGTGGGCGGCTGGCTGATATTTTTCAGCGCGCGCGCTTTATCCTGTAGATCCGCCAGAGAAGATTTGATTTGTCCATACGAGCTGAGCTGTGTAACCGTGCTGACCTCAAGGCGACGTAGCGCAGTGAGAGGGTCAAGTGTGATGGATGTGAGAGGAGATTGCTGCGTAACGAGTGAACTTTTTGACACAGTATCAGCCTGCCCCTGACTGGTGTAGGAGCTGATGGCGGTCGGTAGCGGATAGTTTATTGAGATGACCATTGTCGCGCCCCCTCACTAAAATAGTTTGAGGGGGTCATGCTACGACTTTTATAAATAAAAGTCAATTATTATAATGAGTTGCGGCTAATTAATGCACGCGAGGTTTGTGTTGTTACGAGGCGGTCGGTATGCCGATTAGTCTTTTGCGGCTTCCGCCCGAATCTTTCCCTGTTCGGCGTATTGCGCGAGGTCTGTGTCGGGATACGCCGAAATATAGAAATTGTATAGCGCGGTGGCTTCCGCATATTTTTCTGTTTTCTCGGCAACGCTGGCGACATGCAGTAGTTTTTTCTGTGCCCTGGGCATGTCCCCCACGCTGATCGCGCTTTCATGCAGGCACCAACCGGCATCAAGCATCAACTCTTGTTTCAACAGGGAATTGCCGAGGATATCCAGTGTTTGCGCATCGAGGCCAAGTTCGGCGCGCTCCTTGGCAAAGCCGCGAAATAAAGAGATGCCAAGTTCGGAGTAACCGTCATGTATCGCCTGGGTGATGGCATAGGCCGCCGTTCCCAGTGCTTTTTCGGTATCCCCCGCTTTTCTGTACAGCATGGCAAGCTCCACGGCAGTGAACGGATCGTGCGGGCGGGAGGCTAGATTGGTTTCGGCCTTGCCGATCTCCGCGATCAATGCGTCGATAGGCAAGGCGCGTGTTTTGGCAACCATTTCATCAAAGCTGAGTTTCTTTCCAACTGGCGACGATTGGTCTGTATCCAAGTCAAGCTCATGCTGGTGATAACCTGGTGATGGCTCTGCTCCCAGCAAAGCCAGGATGTCCTGTGTTGTATGTTCCAGATTATCTTCACCGGCAACAAACGCGCTGCACATGCGGCCCAGCAAAATGGGCGAGGCGGCGAGCACCAATAAGTAAAAAAAACCTGAAACGGCTATGCCCGCCTGTGCTGACATTTTGAATGCAATGAAAAAAACCAGAGCAAATGGAATCAGGTAAATGCCGAAAAAAACAACCATGCCGCCGAACAATGCGACATAAAATATTGGCAAGTCGGCGCGGCGTTCGGACAGCAACCAGCCCCACGCATCCCGGCTCAAGACATCTCGTAATGTTTCGGCGCGTGTGGCGACGATGAAGCACAGCGTCAGCATGAGCAGAAATACAAGCGCCAGCACTGTAAGGGGTAAATTGTCCGAGCTTTTCTGGATCGAAGCCAAGGGGATAAGTATTCCGGCAGCACTGTCGAGAAGCGTTTCACGGCCTATTGATACACGAACCAGCAGGGCAAGCGGCAGCACACAGATGGAGGTGAGAGCCAGATATCGTCCGGTGAAGTACAAGAGCTCCTTACTGTTGTCTACAACGGCGGGAAAGCTGCTGTTATCACCCCTCCGCAATGCCTGCAATGAGAAGTAGCCGACCATCATGGCGTAGGTCGTAAAAAAAACGGGTGTGGCGATGAGCCCGGTGAAGTCTTCGATCATGCTGATGACTGGCTGCAGCACGGCGAAAATGATAAGAATGGGCAGTGCCGAAAACAATGTCTTTGGTGACATAAATCGGTACGTCACTTCACCGGCCATGCCGCGAAAACGTGAAACCTTTTGCATGAACATTTCTTCCCGGTTGTTTTTTGCGCTCCGATAAGTTTAGCGTATATTTTCATTTCCGCATTTCATTCTTTCCAAATAGGGTGCATTCGAAAGTGGAGGACAGCAAGCAAAAGCCCCTCACTCCTTGAGGGAGAGGGGGTAGTAGAACAACGGGGACTCGCCAAGCACTTGCGATGTAATATGACCGAAGGCGAGAACAAGCTGTGGCTACATTTGCGGGCACGTCGGCTGAATGGTGAGATCATGAGTAATTGGGATGGCGTGTTGGTGACTGTCTTGGTAGCAGCGACTGAATCGGCCCCCTCCCGCAAGGGGCGAGGGGGTGAAAACCGTTACCAGCCTACTACTTTCGAATGCACCCCTCCAAGCAGAATAAGCTGGAACATAAAAAATGGAAGTTATTTTTCCGTAGGGTGGGTTGTGCCCACCGTGTCGGGCAGAGCCCGACCTACATTTGGCTTATCCTTGAAAGGGGTGGAGTGAAGGGGTGCTACGCAGGCTTGAAATTATCACAGCCTTCCCCCATGTCCCGGTTGTTCGAATTAACCAAAGGGAGTGCGACATGCGTTTCGACAAATTCACCACCAAATTTCAACAAGCCCTATCCGATGCACAGAGTTTGGCAGTCGGCGCGGATAACCAGTTCATCGAGCCGCAGCATCTGCTGCTGGCCTTACTCAACGATGCAGATAGCGGCGCGGCATCGCTGCTGGCGCGCGCGGGCGGCAATGTTGCACCATTGAAAGGCGCGCTGGCGCAGGCTGTGGAACGTCTGCCCAAAGTGGAAGGGCACGGCGGCGAAGTGCAGGTCGGGCGAGATTTATCCAATTTATTTAATCTCACCGACAAGGCGGCGCAGAAGCGCGGCGACCAGTTCATCGCGTCGGAGATGTTCCTGTTCGCCGCCTGCGATGACAAGGGTGAAGCCGGGCGCTTGCTCAAACAGCATGGTGTGGCGCGCGCGCCGCTGGAGCAGGCGATCAATGCGGTGCGCGGCGACGGCAGTGTCGATAGCGCCGAATCCGAAGGGCAGCGCGAATCGCTGAAAAAAT
Organism: uncultured Nitrosomonadales bacterium; assembly: GCA_903934275.1. GTDB lineage: Bacteria > Pseudomonadota > Gammaproteobacteria > Burkholderiales > Gallionellaceae > Gallionella. The sequence goes on along the minus strand of CAIZNF010000575.1, from coordinate 1,682 downwards.
ATTGTATGGATTTAACCGAGCGCGCCCGCCAGGGCAAGCTCGACCCGGTAATCGGGCGCGATGACGAAATCCGCCGCGCCATTCAAGTGCTGCAACGCCGCACCAAAAATAATCCGGTGCTGATCGGCGAGCCGGGCGTGGGCAAGACCGCGATTGTGGAAGGTCTGGCGCAGCGTATCGTTAACGAGGAAGTGCCGGAGACACTGAAGGGCAAGAAGGTGTTGAGCCTCGACATGGCGGCGCTGCTGGCCGGTACGAAATATCGCGGCGAGTTTGAAGAGCGCCTGAAAAATGTGCTCAAGGAAATCGCCCAGGAAGAAGGGCGCATTATCGTGTTCATCGACGAGCTGCACACCATGGTCGGCGCGGGCAAGACGGAAGGCTCGATGGATGCGGGCAACATGCTCAAGCCCGCGCTGGCGCGCGGCGAATTGCACTGCATCGGCGCGACTACGCTGGACGAATACCGCAAGTATGTCGAGAAGGATGCCGCGCTGGAGCGCCGCTTCCAGAAGGTGTTGGTGGAAGAACCGACTGTGGAATCGACCATCGCCATCCTGCGGGGCTTGCAGGAGCGCTACGAATTGCATCACGGCGTGGACATTACCGACCCCGCCATCGTCGCGGCGGCAGAGCTTTCCAACCGTTACATTACCGACCGCTTCCTGCCGGACAAGGCGATCGACCTGATCGACGAGGCGGCGGCGCGCGTCAAGATGGAAATTGATTCCAAGCCTGAAGTGATGGATAAATTGGATCGCCGTTTGATCCAGCTAAAAATCGAGCGTGAAGCGGTGAAGAAAGAAAAAGACGAAGCCTCGAAAAAACGCTTCGAGTTAATCGAAACTGAAATCACCAAACTGCAACGCGAGTACGCCGATCTGGAAGAGGTATGGAAGGCGGAGAAGGGCGCGGCGCAAGGCACCGCACACCTCAAGGAAGAAATGGAAAAGGTGCGCGCCGAGATCGTAAGGCTGCAACGCGAGGGCAAGCTGGAGCAAGTGGCGGAACTGCAATACGGCAAGTTGCCGCAGCTCGAAGCTAAACTCAAAGAGGCGATGCATTACGAAGAGAATAAACCCAAGAACCGCCTGCTACGCACCCAGGTCGGCGCGGAAGAAATCGCCGAAGTGGTGAGCCGCGCCACCGGCATCCCGGTATCCAAAATGATGCAGGGCGAGCGCGACAAGCTGCTCAAGATGGAAGACAAGATTCACGAGCGCGTGGTGGGGCAGGACGAGGCTGTGCGTCTGGTCAGCGATGCGATTCGCCGTTCGCGCTCCGGCCTGTCCGACCCCAACCGCCCATACGGCTCGTTCCTGTTTCTCGGCCCAACCGGCGTGGGCAAGACCGAGCTGTGCAAGGCGTTGGCCGGATTCCTGTTCGATTCCGAAGACCATTTGATCCGTATCGATATGAGCGAATACATGGAGAAGCATTCCGTGGCGCGCCTGATCGGCGCTCCGCCCGGCTATGTCGGCTACGAGGAGGGCGGAGGGTTGACCGAGGCGGTGCGGCGCAAACCTTACAGCGTCATCCTGCTCGACGAAGTTGAAAAGGCGCACCCAGACGTGTTCAACGTGCTGCTGCAAGTGTTGGACGACGGGCGCATGACCGACGGCCAAGGACGCACCGTGGACTTCAAAAACACCGTGGTCGTGATGACCTCCAACCTCGGTAGC
>CAIZNF010000574.1 GCA_903934275.1 uncultured Nitrosomonadales bacterium | reverse complement strand
TCCAAAACGCCCGCGCCCTGTTTGAAAGCCACCTCCAATCCGTCTTCACCCAGCGCGGCCCAGGGTGGGTGGAGAAGCGGCTGGGTGAAGAGGCTCTGTTAGAAATTATCGATGGCGACCGAGGTGTGAATTATCCGAATGGTTCGGATTTCCAAGATGAGGGTTACTGCCTCTTCATGAACACAAAGAACGTGAGACCTGAAGGATTCGAGTTTGAGTCCACGATGTTCATCACAGAGGAAAAGGACCGAATGCTTCGGAAGGGAAAACTGAAGAGGGACGACGTCGTTCTCACGACACGGGGCACAATCGGCAATGTCGGCATCTACTCCGATGATGTTCCGTTCGACAATATCCGCATCAATTCGGGGATGCTAATCTTTCGTCCGAACAAGAGCGCACTTTTGCCGGCGTTTCTCTTCGAACTATTCAGGTCGGAAATTGTGAAGGACCAGATACGGAAGCAAACCACCGGGGCAGCGCAGCCGCAGTTGCCCATCAAAACACTGGTCAACTTCACTATTCCTGTGCCGACGAAACTCGCCGACCAAGCCGCCTTGGTTAAGAAGCTTCGCGCCTTTGAACCAGAAACCCAACACCTCGCCCGCATCTACGAGCAAAAGCTCGCCGCGCTTGCGGCATTGAAGAAGTCCCTCCTCCACCAAGCCTTCACCGGTCAACTTTAAACCCAACTCACCATGCCAAACGAACCATTGCCACAATCGAGCATCATCCTTTACCAGACAGAAGATGGCAGGACGCGCATTCAGTGCCGCTTTGAGAATGAAACGATCTGGCTGACGCAGGCGCTCATTGCCGAGCTGTTCCAGAAGGATGTGCGGACGATCAACGAGCACTTGCTGAACATCTTCGAGGAGGGCGAATTGAGTCGCGAGGCAACTATCCGGAAATTCCGGATAGTTCGTTTGGAGGGCGCTCGCGAGGTCAAACGCGAGGTCGAGCATTACCGGTTGGAGGCCATCATCGCCGTCGGCTACCGTGTTCGCAGCCACCGAGGCACGCAATTTCGCCAATGGGCCACGGGTCGCTTGAGTGAGTATTTGCTGAAGGGTTTTACGATGGATGACGAGCGACTCAAAAATCCACCTGGTAAGGGGCAGACCGACTACTTTGACGATCAATTAGAGCGCATTCGCGACATCAGATCTAGCGAGCGAAGGTTTTACCAGAAGGTGCTGGATATTTATGCGACAAGCGTCGACTACGCGCCTAACACCGAGCTGTCGCAGCAATTCTTCGCCACAGTTCAAAACAAGATGCACTGGGCGGCGCACGGCCAGACGGCGGCGGAGGTTATTCATGCTCGGGCGAATGCCTCTCAAAATTTCATGGGTTTAAAGACGACACGACTTGGGGGAATTATTCGCAAAAACGACGTGTCCATCGCCAAAAATTATTTGAATGCTGACGAACTCGACATTCTAAACCGCATTGTCAACGCCTACATCGAGTTTGCTGAATTGCGCGCGCTGCAACGCAAAGCGATGACCATGCATGATTGGATTACAAAGCTGGATGAATTTTTAAAACTTTCCGAACATGAGCTGTTAAATCACGCCGGAAAAATTACCGCTGAACAAGCCAAGATGAAGGCAGAGCTCGAATATGAACGCTATCGTAAACTGGAAGATGCCAAGCCGCGCTTGGTAGATACTGATTTTGAGAGAGCGGTGAGGCAATTGCAGAAACTGCCAAAACCGGCAAAATCTAAACTTAACAAAACATGAACGAAGCAGAAACTAGAGCAGAACATCGTGGACTCTATGGCACAGGGCACGGCAAGCATGGAAATACATCAGGCTTGGGCGCCCACCACGCAAAGCTGGCAGTTGGTGCTGCGGCGAATTGCGCCGAGAAAATTCTTAATCAAACAGCAGTTATTCGAAAATTTCGAATAACTGTCCGTCGATTTTTTTAGGAAAATTTTAAAATAAATAAACCATGAACGAAGCAGAAACTAGAGCAGAACATATTGATCCAGCGCTTGCGGCAGCTGGTTGGGGCGTTGTTACGGAAAGTCGTATTCGTCGGGAATTTTCTATTGTGCCGGGGCGAATAGAGGGTCGGGGCAAGCGTGGCAAGGCGCTTACAGCCGATTATGTGTT
>CAIZNF010000573.1 GCA_903934275.1 uncultured Nitrosomonadales bacterium | reverse complement strand
TTCGCGGCACTGCTTGAGCAGTATGGTGTAGAACCTCCTATGAAAGTATCACCTACCAATTCACCATGGCCACTCATGATTAAAGCCGTTCTGTTCGACCTCGACGGCACTTTCGCCGACACCGCGCCCGACCTCGCAGCCGCGCTCAATTACACCCGCGCCACGCGCCATCTGCCGCCGCTGCCGCTGGACATCGTCAGGCCGCAAGCCTCACACGGCTCGCGCGGCCTGCTTAAAATTGGCTTCGGCATCGAGCCGGATGCACCGGATTACGACGCGCTGCGCGACATCTTCCTCGATTATTATGAGCACAACATCTGCGCGCATACGCAACTGTTCGGCGGCATGGCAGAACTGGTTGCCGCACTGGAGCAGCGCGGCATTCAATGGGGCATAGTCACCAACAAACCGCACCGCTACACCGTGCCGCTGATGCAAGCCCTCGGCTATGCCGAGCGCGCCGCCTGCCTGATCAGCGGCGACACCTGCGCACATGCCAAACCCCATCCAGAACCGATGCTCAAAGCCTGCGAAATTATCGGTGTCACGCCTGAGCAATGCCTGTACTTGGGCGATGACCTGCGCGACATGCAAGCCGCCAACGCCGCCGCGATGCGCGGCATCATCGCCCGTTACGGCTACATCGGCGACGATGCCCGGCTCGACGATTGGTGCGCGCACGGCATTATTGATATTCCGACGGAACTTCTCGGCCTGATTGCTCCCTGACTCTGGTATAATTTGCACTGTTGCATGGCAGTTGTGCAGTAAAACCGAACCGGGGACGACTTGGCTTCGACGTGGGTTGCAAAGCAGTGTAGGGCATACCGAGGACCCGCTACCTCGTAAATCAGCTGGAAAAAACTAGTCGCAAACGACGAAAACTACGCTTTAGCCGCTTAGTCGGCTGAACCTCACACCCTGCTGTCTGTGGAGGGGCTCAAAGTCGCAAGACTGAGATGAGTGAGGTAAATTACACAGAATCGTGCCGGTCAGGGTCACTTTGATCGGAGCTAAAAACAAGGTGACTCGTCCTTTACAAGCCTGCCGGTTGGCGTGTACGGGATTAAATCAAACAGCCAGGCTAAGTATGTAGAACTGCCTGTAGAGTGCTTGCGGACGCGGGTTCAATTCCCGCCGTCTCCACCAGAACGACTAAAACGGCCGCCTTCACGGGCGGCTTTTTTATTGCCTTCCGCTCGACCCAACCCTATTAATACCCAATAAAAGCAGCGACTTATGGCATTCTTTACTTATCCATAATGGTTCGTATTGTGCTGCGTAGTGCCGATGAGATTAATGAAAGCAAGAAAGCCATTTTGGATGCCGCTTGGGGATTTTATGTGGCAGGAGATGTTTCATTCCCTGTCTCCGTTGCTGTAACGCGCCTTCACCCAAAAAAGCTCGGAACATCACGCGTGTTAGCAAAATCGAGCGATCACGAATCCATTTACCAAATCGCCAAAATGACAGGCTGAAATTATCGCCGTGTGTACGACGACATCATGGATTTTGTGGCGGATGGAATAGCAGTTGTTACCACCGAGATTAGAAACGGCCGCAAATCTAAAGTAGCGCGTATGCATGGGTTGCACATTGTTTGGCTGGGTACCATCGGATGCCGGTTCGATTCCAAAAAATGCAATTTAATCCAGACTCCAGCTATCCGCAGGTTAATACAACCCCACATCAAACCGGAAACACCCCCGTACTCAAATACCGATCTCCACGGTCACACACGATAAACACGATGATCGCGTTCTCAATCTCTTGCGAGACGCGCAGCGCCACGGCCAGTGCGCCGCCGGATGAGATGCCGCAGAAGATGCCTTCTTCATGCGCCAGTCTTCGTGTCATTTCCTCCGCGCCCGTTTGGCTCACATATTCCAATCTGTCCACATTTTCGCCATGATATATCCTCGGCAAATAGACTGGCTGCCATTTGCGGATGCCGGGAATTTGCGCGCCCTCTTCCGGCTGCACGCCGACGATCTGGATGTTGGGATTCTGTTCCTTGAAGAAACGCGAGCAGCCCATGATGGTGCCGGTGGTACCCATGCTACTGACGAAGTGGGTGAGCTTGCCGCCGGTATCGCGCCAGATTTCCGGTGCGGTGCCCTCATAATGCGCCAGCGGATTATCCGGGTTGGCGAACTGATCGAGAATGATGCCCTTGCCCTCGGCGCGCAGCTTATCCGCCGTGTCGCGCGCCAGCTCCATACTGCCTTCTTTCGCTGTCAACACCAGTTCCGCGCCGAACGCGCGCATGGTCTGGTGGCGTTCCGTGCTCTGGTTATCCGGCATCACTAAAATCATTTTATAGCCGCGCACCGCCGCCGCCATCGCCA
>CAIZNF010000572.1 GCA_903934275.1 uncultured Nitrosomonadales bacterium | reverse complement strand
GGAAATTTTTCCGTGCCACGTTTGGATCACACCGTGCGGGTGCAAGGTGCGGTGGCTGGCGAAATTCATACAGCCATGCGGCATTTGTGGGGAGTGGTGTCATGGGCCAACTTTCGCAGGCGCGGCAAGGAAATCGGGCTATTTATTTTGGGGAGAACTGGGCGATCCACTACGCCAAATATCAAATTTTTATTGCGCGACAATTTGCGCCATCGCCGCGATATTGAGCGCGCTTACCTGAAGGCGATTGCCGGGGCGCAGCGTGAAATAATTATTGCCAGTGCCTATTTCCTCCCCGGACGCTCCTTTCGCCGCGCTTTGATACAAGCGGCGCGGCGCGGCGTGCATATTGTGCTGCTATTGCAGGGCAAAGTGGAATATCGCCTGCAACACTATGCGACCCATGCGCTTTACGACCAGCTGCTTGCGGCTGGTATTGAAATCCATGAATACCAGGCCAGCTACCTGCACACAAAAGTGGCAGTGATTGACGGGCAATGGGCGACAGTGGGTTCATCCAACATCGACCCGTTTAGTCTGTGGTTGGCGCGTGAGGCGAACCTCGCCATACTGGACATTGGCTTTGCCGTGGAATTACGCGCGAATTTGCTGGCCGCGATTAACTACGATTCAATGCGCATCGGGAACGAATATGGCAGAACACGCAACTTTCTGAGCCGCCTGGTCGCGCGCCTCAGTTATGGCGTTGTGCGCTTGTTGATCGGAATGCTGGGGTATCGCAAGAGCTCATAAACCCAAGTTATCCATTAGAGAAATTTGAGGGGCAATATGCATAACATCTTTCGGCGGTGTTTCTAATGGATATCATCAGAGATTTACTTACAAAGCCAATGCATTAACCTTACTTCCTAGTCTCTAAAGCGAAATTAAGCGACAACAAATTGTCGCTTGTGATAAAAGTTTTCGGTGCGGCTGTTCGCCAAAGGCGAACCTCATTTTCCCGGCGGAGTCTGGGAAAATGCCTAGTATCTTACCGGTTAAGTCTTCACATTTCTTGACAAGACTTGTGCTTTTTTAATTTAAAAACAATTTGTTAAGCGATTATAATTTCAGTACCCGCAGGGTGGGCTCTGCCCACCATGTCGGGCAGAGCCCGACCTACGTTTGTTCCAGCTCGTCCGGCTTAGGGAGCTTCTAAAAACCCATATTTCAATCATCGTTCCCATGCTCCGAGTGGGAACGATAAAGAATGGTGATATATCAACAAAGGAAAACCGCGATGAGCGTGAACACACAAAATTTATCCGACTTGGCAGAAATAGACCGCTTCGAACAGGCCATACAGGCTTTCAATGCGGGCAATCTCGATATGGATCGCATGACGGCGGTGCGCCTCCAGCATGGTGTGTACGGCCAGCGTCAGCACGGCGTACACATGTTTCGTATCAAGGTACCCGGCGGACGTTTGACACCTGACCAACTAGATACGGTGGCGGATGTCACCGCGAGTTACTCGCAAAAAGGCATTGCACATGTCACCACGCGCCACTCCATCCAGATACATTTTATTCCGCTCGACAGCACTCCCGCCGCGATGCGGCACATCGCCAAAGTCGGCATGACCACGCGCGAGGCGTGCAGCAATACGGTACGCAACCTGACGGCCTGCGGCCTGTCCGGCGTATGCCCGCGCGAGCGCGTCGATGTAATGCGGCATCTGGACGATGCGGTGAAGCACTTTTTACGCAACCCGCTCAACCAGCAATTGCCGCGCAAATTCAAGTTCAGTTTCTCGGCCTGCGAGTCGGATTGCGCGCAAGCGTTGCTGCATGATTGCGGGGTAGTGGCGATCGAAAAGGACGGGCAGCGCGGCTTCATGATCAAGGCTGCCGGCGGCTTGGGGCACAAGCCGCGCGAGGCGATTGTGGTCGAGGAATTCATTCCGGAGCACGAACTGCTGTTTGCGCTGGAAGCGCTGGTGGCGCTGCACAACAAATATTCCGACCGCACCAAGCGCGCCAAATCGCGCATCAAGTTTCTGGTCGAGCGTTTCGGCGAACAGGGCTTTCTGGAAAAATACCGCGAAGAGCTCGGGCGCACCAGCCAGGCGCTCGCCGCTCAGGCTTATACGCAGGGCGAGTGGCGCCAGCCGACTGGTGGCGATATTCCCGGGCCGGGCGCGCCGCGCAAACTGTTTGCGCAGCGTCAGGCGGGATTGTTTGTGCTGCCGGTCGCGTTGCCGACCGGCGACATGACACCGGCGCAAATGCGCGGCATCGCCGCACTACTGCGCGCGCATGGATTGAGCGAAATCCGCACCACACAAGACCAGAATCTGTCGATATTCAATGTGCCGCAGGCCAGCGTGGTGGCGTTGCGCAGCGGGTTGGCCGAACTGGGGCTGCGCGAGCCGGTTGCCGGGGATAACGTGGTGGCGTGCCCGGGGACCTCGACCTGCCGCCTCGGCATCACCGCCAGCCCGGTGATTGCGCCGCAATTGTCCGGCGGTAAAGCAGATTTGCGCATCCGCGTCTCGGGTTGCCACAACGGCTGTGCCCAGCCGGAAACCGGCGACATCGGTATTTACGGCGAAGGCAAACGATTGCACGGCAAGCTGGTACCGCACTATCAGATGTATTTTGCCGGTAGCGGCATGCCCATTAATGGGATGAATGGCGGTGCGCTAGCCCTGAAAGGCCCCGCGCTGCCGGTGGCGCGCATCAAACAGGCCATCGAACGCGTGGAGGAAGCGCATCTCGCCAGCGGTGAGACCAGCTTCTTCACCTGGGCGCGCGCGCAAACCCCGGATTATTTCAAGCAATTGCTGGCCGATCTGGCCGATGTGAAGGCGGAAGAATTACAGTCGGTGATGCGCGACTACGGCGGTGCCGACGACTTCCGCGTGCTGAATCTGGGCGGCGGCGAATGCGCGGGCGTATCACAATCGCTGATCGGTTCGAATTTTTTCGAGGCGGCGCACGAGCGCGAATACCGCAATGCGCTGGTTTTCCAGCTAAAATACGGCGAGGCGGCGCACTGCAACGAGGCGATTCTGCGTCTGCTCGGCTCGGGCATCGTGCAGTTGCTGGAAGGCGCGCGCCAGGATGATGTGCACCAGATCGCCGGACAGCTCAAACAACTGGCTCCAGCAGCACTGGCCGACGAGTTTGCGCGGATAACCGGCGAGTTGGATCATAGCGCGGAAATCGGCAAGGAAGCTCTCGCGGTCATCAGCGCGGCGGTGGATAACTGGACGATCAGGGCAGCGGCTTTTGCGACCGAAAAAGACGCGCAGCTTGACCTGGCGGAAACCTTGCCCAAATGAGCACGCCACTAAAAATCGAACAGACCGTCGCCGCGCTGCAACAGGCTGCACGCGATTTCGCGCCAGCATGTTTTGCCAACAGCATGGGCGCGGAAGACATGGTGCTGACCGATTTGATCGCCAGACACCATCTGGATATTGAAATGTTCAGCCTCGACACCGGGCGCCTGCCGCAGGAAACCTATGACCTGATGCAGGAGGTGCGCAAGCGTTACAGTTTGCCGCTGAAGATCTATTTTCCGGACTGCACGCTGGTCGAGGAATTTGTCGCACAGAATGGCGTGAATGGCTTTTACGACAGCGTGGAACTGCGCAAGCGCTGCTGTCATATCCGCAAGGTGGAGCCGTTAAAGTGCGCCTTGGCAGGCAAGCGCGCGTGGATCACCGGGATGCGCCGCGATCAGGCCGTCACGCGCGGCAGCTTGGAAGTGTCGTCGTTCGACGCCGATCATGGCATGCAAAAATTCAATCCGCTACTGGAATGGACAAATGCGGAAGTATGGGAATACATCAGGCAAAACGATGTGCCGTACAATAAACTGCACGACTGTTTTTACCCGAGCATCGGCTGCGCGCCCTGCACGCGTTCGGTGACTCCAGGAGAAGATATCCGTTCTGGCAGATGGTGGTGGGAGAGTGCGGAAGGCAAGGAGTGCGGCTTGCATTTAAGGTAGGGTGCGTTTCACGCACCATGGTG
>CAIZNF010000571.1 GCA_903934275.1 uncultured Nitrosomonadales bacterium | reverse complement strand
CTGGGTCTTCTGCTGTTATTGGCATCCATACAAGGATTGAGAACCGCATCATCACCGGAGAAATAAACCGTGCGTAATAAGACTCAACAAGCCCCTCATGACAGGCAGGTACATAACCGTCTGTTGGAAGCTGGGCAAACGCTTTTCAGCGCCCAAGGTTATGCGGCAACTTCCATGCGGCAGATCGCCGAAAAAACCGGACTTGCCCTCGGAGGTATCTACAATCATTTTGCATCCAAGGAAGCGATCTTTCAATCCATTCTGCTGGAATATAACCCGTTCACGCGTTGCAACTTACAGCCCCTATCCGAAAATTTCGAACGGCATCAGGTCCAAACCCTGCTGAATGAATTGGAAAAACAGCCTGAATTTTTCAACATGATCCTGATCGAGTTGTTGGAGTTCAAAGGGAAACACCTGCCGCTGCTCTACGAGAACATCTCCGGCAACGTCCCACCTCCGGCATCGTGGCGCATATTGCTCAGCCTGGTCATTTCCTGTCGAATCACACAAATCCTGCTTGCCAGTACATCACCGGCTGGTACGCAAATAAAAATTTCTCCAGACGCCATCATGGATTTGCTCCTGAACGGCGTTCTGGAAACGGAGTAAGTCTATGAATTCTCGTCTCCTTTCGATCATCCGCAAAGAGTTTATCCAGATCTGGCGTGATCCCCGCACTTTGATGATCGTCCTCGTCATTCCCATCCTTCAGCTTTTCCTGCTGGGGTATGCAGCCACCAACGATGTTCGCAACATCCCGCTCGCGATCTACGATCAATCGAAAAGCCCCGAATCTCGCGCCTTGCTTGATGCGTACCGCGCCGCCGATTATTTCAAAGTGGCGTTCGCAGTTGAATCAGAAACAGAACTGCGTCAGATCATTGAAAGTGGGCAGGCAAAAGCTGGATTGATCATCCCGCCCAATTATGCCAGCCAGCTAAGAAAAGGCACTGCGCAAGTGGCTTTCGTTCTCGACGGCTCTGACCCGACTGTTGCATCGACTTCGTTGTCGGCGGCGCAACTCATCGGACAACGACACGCCACCAACATCCTTACCGAAAAACTGGCACGCTCCGGTCAGGGATTTGCCATCCATTTGCCGGTGGAAGTTCGGACAACAGTCTGGTTCAATCCAGACCTGGCAAGCGCGTACTTCATGATCCCCGGCGTGATCGGCATGGTGCTCTCGGCGCTGACCGCCATGTTGACCGCCACCGCAGTTGTCCGCGAGCGCGAACGCGGCACCATTGAACAGTTGATCGTCACCCCCATCCGCTCGTGGGAATTGATCGTCGGTAAATTGGTTCCCTACACCATTCTGTCGCTGTTCAATATGTTCGAAGTTTTGGCGTTGGGACATTGGTGGTTTGGTGTGCCGATTCAAGGAAGCTTGGGATTGGTCATCATCATTTCGGCTCTCTTCCTAATCTCGGGGTTGGGCATTGGGCTGTTCGCCTCGACCATTGCCAACACCCAGCAGGAGGCCATGCTGACGGTATGGATGACGCTCCTGCCGAGCATCTTCCTCTCGGGCTTCTTCTTCCCCATCAGTGCCATGCCCGCCGCCTTGCAAGCCATCTCGTATGCCATCCCTTTGCGATATTACCTGGTACTCATTCGTGCCTTGATGATTAAGGGTGTTGGTCCCAATGTTCTGTGGAGCGAAGCTGTCTCGCTCGTCGTTTTCGCGGTCGTCATTATGACCGCCGCTACCCTGCGCTTCAAGAAGCGCCTCGATTAATTTTTTCATTCCCGAATCTTCAAGGAGTTTTCCATGCAAAACAAACGTCTCTTTAATGTATTGATCGTTCTCATTCTAGTTGCCGTGATCGCGGCCGGTTACTACACCTACACTACCCTTTTCCAATCGCGGACTACCGATGCATTGACTGCATCCGGTACCGTGGAAGCCGCCGAGGTATTGATCGCACCCGAACTTTCCGGCAAAGTGAGCGAAGTACTTGTCAATGAAGGCGATATGGTCAAAGCCGGTGATGTTCTTTTCCGCCTCGACGATACGTTGCTTCAAGCCCAGCGCAATGTTTCCGAAGCCGCACTGGACACTGCACAAGCCGCTTCCCAAACTGCGGAATCCGCCGTCGCTGTAGCCCAGTCACAATATGACCTGACATTGACCGCGGCTCTTGCAGAACAAAAAGTTAACCGCAATGCTGATTGGGTTGCGGTTCAACCAGCAGAATTTAACCAACCCGCCTGGTATTTTGAAAAATCTGAACAATTGGATTCTGCCCAAAACGAGGTAACTGCCGCCCAGTCGGGATT
>CAIZNF010000570.1 GCA_903934275.1 uncultured Nitrosomonadales bacterium | reverse complement strand
GTTGGGCACGCTGCGCTTTGCCCAACCTACGATAAGTCGATTTGACCGGCAACGATACATACGAGAGGTTTAAAGGATCACATCATGGCAACCACGCCCGCTTCTTCGACTACCGCCACCTCATCGTCAACCAATCTCGATGTCAACGGTATCGTCAGCCAGTTGATGAAGGTTGAGCGGCAGCCGATTGAAAAGCTCAATATCAAGGAAGCCAGCTACCAGGCCAAGCTTACATCTTACGGAGTCATCAAGGGCGCGGTATCCAGCTTTGAAACGGCGGTAAGCGACCTGAACAGTACAACCAAGTTTCAGTCGCTCAAGGCCACGCCGTCCGATGCCGCTGTTTTCACGGCTTCTGCAACCAGCATCGCGTCTGCGGGCACTTATTCCATGGAGGTGACCAGTCTGGCGCAAGCGCAAAATCTCATTGCACAAAAACAGGCCAGCACTACCGTGGCCATTGGCGCTGGTACCGATACGACGGTTACATTCGATTTCGGTACCATCACCGGCAGCATAGCCACCCCCTATGATCCAGCTGTAGGCGCGAGCGGAAAATACAGCGGCGGCGCCACCTTTGTCAGTAACGGCAAAGGCATATACAGCATCACCATAAACAGCGGCAACAACACGCTGGAAGGTGTTCGCGATGCGATCAACGCGGCCGGCATGGGCATGACTGCGACCATTATTAACGATGGCGATGCGACAGCGCCTTACCGTTTGGTGTTGTCTTCCGACAGCGTTGGTGCAAGCCATAGCGCGAAAATTACGGTGAGCGGCGATTCCGCCATCAGCGGCTTGCTGGCGCATGATCCTGCAGGTACGCAAAATTTGGCGGAAACCGTCACTGCAAAAAATGCCAATCTCAAGATTAATGGGGTGGTGGTGAGCAAGGATTCCAACTCCGTGTCCGATGTGATTCACGGTGTCACGCTTAATCTGCTCGCGGTGACCACCGCTCCGGTCAAGCTGACCGTGGCGCGCGATACATCCACGATCAGCACATCGGTGGCCAGCCTGATAAAGGCATACAACGAGCTGGCGGGAATATTTAAAACCGAAACGGCCTATGACGTAACCGCCAAAAAAGGGGCGACGCTGCAGGGCGACTTTACGGTACGCAACCTGCAAGCGCAGATGCGCAGCATATTGAGCTCGGCGGTGAGCGGTACTTCCGGCGCATTGAATACGCTTTCGGATGTCGGGGTGGCCTTCCAGAAGGATGGCACGCTGAAGCTGGATCAAGCAAAGCTGGATACCGCGATGAAGGATCATTTCGCGGATATCTCCATTCTATTTTCTTCAGATAACGGCTATCTGACCACGCTGAACACGCTTACGACCTCGGTGTTGGCCAGCAACGGCGCGCTGGCTAATCGCACCGGTGGCATCGGCAAGACGATTACCGATATCAGCAACCGTCGCGCAGAAATGGAAAACCGTTTGCTGTCAATCGAAAAACGCTATCGCGCCCAATTTACCAATCTGGATTCCATGCTAAGCAGCATGAACACCACCAGCAATTACTTAACCCAGCAACTTGCCAAGCTGTAACACGGGAGAATTATCATGAATGCCAATACTGCATCCAAAACTTACGCGAATATCGGGGTAGATTCCGGTGCGCTTGCAGCTGACCCGCACAAACTGATTTCGATGTTGTATCAGGGCGCGTTGTTGGCGATTGCCAAAGCCAAAAATGGCATGATGCGCAAGGATATCTCTGCCAAATGCGCGGCAATTTCCAAGGCTATCGCCATCATCGACGACGGGCTGAGTGCCTGCCTGGACAAGAAAGCGGGCGGCGCGCTGGCGCAGAATCTGTCTGCGTTGTACGAATATATGTGCATACGTTTGACTCAAGCCAACATAAAAAATGATATGGCCGCGCTGGATGAAGTGGCGCACCTGTTGATTGACTTGAAGGGCGCGTGGGAGGCCATGCGGGCTCCAAGTGCGGCTTCTGCTGATGCGGTAGCACCGCCAAAGCCTGCAAAAGCGCCACCCATCTACGCCGTGCCCGCTACGCCCCAGCAACCCCAAGCTAAATCAGCGCCGGTAGCAGTTGCAGTGAAAACACCACCGCCAAAAGTTGTTGCAGCACCTAAAATTACACCGCAACAACGCGTGGCAAATAAAGTGCAAATGTTGTACGGAAGAGTGTGATTCGGCGGGGTGCGCAAACCTTCACATCCGGCCATTTTCCCGCCTGATGTCATTCCATTTCCTAGTGAGCCACGAAGCTCGGTTGTGTGTCTGTTTAGCTGTTTTAGAGTAACCGTAGATATTCTCTCGCTCAACCTCAGTCGTGCGGTGCAAATCTCAGCTGATATTGGCGCGCATCTGATTGCCGGTATGGAGGTGTCGCCCCCCGACACCATGGGGCGAACTTTCGATTTGCTGGCCAAAGAGGGAGTGTTTAATCTGGAGCTGGCAAGCAGCCTCAAAAAGGCAGTAGGCTTTCGGAACATAGCGGTTCACAATTACGAGAGCATCAACTGGGAAATTGTGCATAGCATAGCGAAACACCACCCTGCAGACCCTCTCAGGGTTTGCCAAGGCGGTTGCCGCGATGCTGGAGAAATAAATAATCGATTTGAATCGGACAAGCCGGAACCAAAAATGTGTCACGTAGGAGCGACCTCCGGGTCGCGATTTAACGGCTCACAGACTGGAGCACGCTCCTACGGTTGATTGGTTGTGCATCATAACTCTTGTCACGTTTGGACATCATTTGACCGGTAAGAGAATAAATGAGACTGACAGATCAACAGCGTGCAATAATTCGCGCAACTGCTACTGAAGCCTTTGGTTCTGGAACCAATGTGTGGCCATTTGGATCAAGGGCGGATGACAGCAAACGAGAGGGGGATATCGATCTTCTGATCGAAACAGATCAAGTTGATGTCGATGCGATAGCGCGGGCTGAAATTTCCTTCCTGACCAGGATTCAAATGAAGTTGGGGGAACAAAAAATTGATGTACTGTTGGACTATCCATCGCGCAAAACTCACTCGCCTATTTTTTTATCGCCAAGCAAACGGGCATTTTGCTATGAGTAGCAATGTTTCAACACTTCGTCTTCAAGACGCTTGGCGCGGATGCGGGCGCAACATTTATTATCTGTGCTGTGCATTGACATCGCTCACCCCTGTTTTGCCGATGACGGGGAAAAGGTTCGAACATTTGACCGATGCGCGGGTGCGAAGTGTAGACCAGTTCGTTCTGCGCTTTACCAAATTGCAGGACGCGATGGGTAATCGTTTTTTCTCGGCTGTTCTGCAATACCTGCAAGAGCAGTATGAAGAGTGCCCAATGCTGGATAAGCTGAACCGATTGGAAAAATTAGTATCCCACCGGTTGAGTCTTTACATTTTCCGATAAGACTTGTACGTTTTTAAATTAAAAACAATAGGTTGACGCATTATGGATTTCGGGCGCAAAACCGCTTTTTTGGTTCCGGCTCGTCCGGCTTAGGGTATATCCAGAGTGCAGAGGCGTGGCAAAACATTCGTGGTACCCGCAACAAATTCGCTCACGATTATCCAGATGGCTGGGAAAAGGATGCCGCCCTGATCAATCTGGCCTGCGAAGCGGCAGCAAACATGTACAGTATTCTGGCCGGAATAGAGCAAAAACTAAAAATTGAGCAACCGGTTCTTGAGTTGGGTAAATCCTTGTCAGAGGTAAAACTAGGATATTTGTAAATTTTGATCCGACGAAAAGACACCTGATGACTACGTCACAATAATGTTGGGTGGCAGAAGCAAAACGCTCAGATGCTTCTATCACGAAAATTACAATTTTTACAACCACTGATTATCACTTGCCTGCCATGACAGAAAATATCGCCTTACAGCCTTCATCTGCGTCGTCTTTGGAGCAATCCATTCAGACAACCTTTCAGCAGGCCTTCGAACACCATCAGGCGGGGCAGTTACAGG
>CAIZNF010000569.1 GCA_903934275.1 uncultured Nitrosomonadales bacterium | reverse complement strand
CCAACATATTCTCCGCGCTGTCTTCGGGTAACAGCCCTCAAGTGATCGTTTTCCTGTTCCTCTTTGGCGCCGGCCTGGTGTTGACCGAGCGCAAGGAAGGCATCTCAGTTTTCACAGCGCTTCGACATATTCAGTCTGCTTGCATCCTGATCTTCGACTGGTTTAACCTGCTGATACCCATTGGCATCATCGCGTTGATTGCACCCAATATTGCGCTTCTGGGTCCGGACGCTCTTAGCACGCTTGGGCCTTTTGTTCTTGCCTTTCTTGTGACGAGCACCCTACTTGTCACGTTGTCAATGCTTTGCATGTCGATGGCCCTTCGCGTTCGGCCAAAGCAAATCTTCGTGGCATTCATGGCACCGCTGGCACTAGCCGCAGCAACCCGAAACACACTTCTCTGTGCTCCAACAGCGTTGGAAACGATGACCGATGTGCTACACGCGCCCAAAGAGCCATGTGAACTTTTCATACCCATCGGATTCGCGGTCGTCCGGTTTGGCAATATCGTGCATTTCATTGTCGCCGCCTTGTTCGTTGGAAATTTAACCGGGCACACTTTTAGTGGCATTGAACTGTTGCTTCTTGGGACGTTTTCCTTCATAAGCTCGTTCGCGACAATAGGGCTTGCAGGTCTTCCAGGCCTCGTTCCTCTTGCGGCGGTGCTGCGTCCCTTTGGCCTTTCATACGAACTTGCGCTGCCGCTGATGATCATTGCCGATCCCATCATTTCGATGATCCGCGCCGTGATCAACGTCACGTTGAACTGCCAGATTTCCGCTTTGGCGGGGCTCGGCCAGAGCAGGTCTGAAGTTATCCCTGACTAGCTACGCTGCAGGGCCGCAAGACTGGTGCCCCCGCAATATTCGACGACTAATCATGAGGGGAAATCCGTGCAGGCTACCAACATTCAAAGAGAAAAATGGATCCGTATGATGCTGACGAGACTTCCCCGTTGTATTGCCGTTCTGGTTGTGGCAGTGGTGTTCAACGTATTTGCGGCTGCTTCGGTTTTCTCTGAAGAAATCAAGAGTTCCGGGGCCACACGCGACCTGAAGGACATCATTGCCGATGGTCGCCTGCGCGTCGCCTTTGCGAATTTTGATATCCCTGGTTTTCGCAAGAAGCTCCCTTCGGGAGAGTATGAGGGGCCGGAGTACGAATTGGCAGTGGACATCGCCAAGTCGCTCAACCTGGCGTTGGTAATCGTCAACGGGGGCGACACATTCAATTCGCTTGCCCAAACAGTTGCAGACCTCAAGGCGGACATAGGAATCAACCGAATGTCGGCAAGCGTAGATCGCGCTCATTTTGTGCGTTTCTCCCAACCCTACGCGAAGCTTCGGCATGCCATGGTTTACAACAGAAAGTCACTGGCGCAACTTGCGAAAGACGGTAACCTAGAAGACGTCTTTCGCCAATTTACCGGGCGCATCGGAGTGATCGCAGCGTCGTCCTACGTAGGGTTTGCAAGAGAAACTTTTCCGCGCGCCACCATTGTCCCGGTCAAGACATGGGACGCCGGTATTCAGGCGCTAAGAGACGGGACGATCGATACGCTGTACCGCGACGAGTTTGAGGTCAGACGCGTGCTGGAGCGAAACCCAGACATG
>CAIZNF010000568.1 GCA_903934275.1 uncultured Nitrosomonadales bacterium | reverse complement strand
CCTCTCCCCAACCCTCTCCCATCAAGGGAGAGGGGGGGGTAGGCATTTCACTCTGCGGTAACGGCTCGGCTTGTTCTGACATAGATGCTCCCAAACGTTTCACTTTGCTGGATTTCCACCAGGTATTCTTTGGCCAATTCAAGAATAGCGATGAAGGTGACCACGAGTTTCGCCACGCCGCTTTCCACATCAAACAGCCTGTCGAACGCGACGTACTCGCCGCCCTGCAAGCAGCGCAGCACATGCGTCATCTGTTCGCGCACCGACAATTGATCGCGGCGCACCTTGTGGTGCGTGCTGAGTTTGGCGCGCGCCAGCAGCCCCAGCCAGGCCTGGCGCAAATCTTCCACGCTGACTTCCGGCAGGCGTTCCTGCACGGTGTGCTCGATCAGCACCTGCACGATCGCGAAATCGCGCCCAGCTTGCGGCAGCTCGTTGAGCTTTTGTGCGGCGAGTTTCATCTGCTCGTATTCCAGCAGGCGGCGCATCAGTTCGGCACGCGGGTCTTCGCCGCCCTCTTCGCTTGCCTTGGGCAAACGCGGCAACAACAAGCGCGATTTAATTTCGATCAGCACCGCCGCCATCAGCAGGTAATCTGCTGCCAGCTCCAGACGGTGCTGCTGCATCAGCTCGATATAGGTCATGTATTGCCGGGTCAATTCCGCCATCGGAATATCCAGCACATCGAGGTTGTGCTTGCGGATCAGGTACAGCAACAAGTCCAGCGGCCCCTGAAAATTCTCCAGCACCAGCTCCAGCGCATCCGGCGGGATGTACAAATCCTGTGGCAACTCCAGCAGCGGTTCGCCGTGGATGCGCGCAATCGGATGAAGCGGGAGTTGCAGCTCGCTCATCGCTCAAACTCCGTGCGTTGAACGCCGGATTGACGGATGGTGGAAAGCAAAGTTCCGATGCGAATCTCGGCATGGAAGGGACAGTAATCGTGGTGGTGTCGGTTTTTTTTCTGCATCACAACATGGCTGCCGCGTTGCCTTACTTCCGCAAAGCCGTGCAGCGCAAGAATCGCGCACACCGCCCTGCCGGAAAGCACGGCCAGTTTAGGCAACCGCAACCTCTAGGCGCGTAACATAAACCTCGTTATGCAAACGCCCGTTAATTTCTTCCGGGGCGGCGCATTCCAAAAATAATTCAACCGCCTCGCGCAGATTGTTGCGCGCCTGATCAACTGTATCTCCCTGGCTGGCAACATCCAACTCTGGGCAAAGTGCAGCATATCCATCACCCTCGCGCTCGATGACTGCCGTAAATTGGTAATTCATATCCCCGCCCTCCGTAAAATCTGCTCAAGTATAGCTCAGCCCCATCGCCTCGCGCACATCACGCATGGTCTCCGAGGCCAGTTTGCGTGCCTTTTCGCAGCCGTCGGCGATGATATTGCGGACCAGCGACGGGTCATCCAGATACAGTTGCGCGCGTTCGCGCATCGGGCGTTGCTCTTCGAGTACCGCGTCGATCACCGGTTGCTTGCATTCGATACAGCCGATACCGGCACTCTTGCAGCCCTGCATAGCCCATTGTTTAGTCTGCTCATTGGAATACACCTGATGCAACTGCCACACCGGGCATTTGTCGGGATTGCCTGCATCGGTACGACGAATACGCGCCGGATCGGTCGGCATGGTGCGAATTTTTTTGCTGACGCTGGCTTCATCCTCGCGCAACGTGATGGTGTTATCGTAAGACTTGGACATTTTTTGCCCGTCCAGACCGGGCATTTTAGAGGCGGCGGTGAGCATCGCTCGCGGCTCGGATAAAATCATTTTGCCTCCGCCTTCCAGATAGCCAAACAGGCGCTCACGGTCGCCGTGGCTCAGGCTCTGCTGCTCGTCCAGCAAGGATTTGGCCGACTCCAATGCCTCATCATCACCCTGCTCCTGATAACGTGTGCGCAGTTCGTCATACAACTTGGCTTTTTTTCCGCCAAGTTTTTTGATTGCAGCCTTGGCCTTTTCCTCAAAGCCGGGCTCGCGCCCGTAGATGTGATTGAAGCGGCGCGCGATCTCGCGGGTGAATTCGATATGCGGCACCTGATCCTCGCCCACCGGCACCTGTGTGGCGCGATAAATCAGGATGTCCGCACTTTGCAGCAACGGGTAGCCGAGGAAGCCGTAAGTGCTCAAGTCCTTCTCGGAAAGTTTTTCCTGCTGATCTTTGTAGGTCGGCACGCGTTCCAGCCAGCCCAGCGGCGTAATCATCGACAGCAGCAAATGCAGCTCGGCATGTTCCGGTACGCGCGACTGGATGAACAGTGTGGCGTTGGCGGGGTCGACCCCCGCCGCCAACCAATCAACGACCATATCCCACACGCTTTGTTCGATAATTTGCGGCGTGTCGTAATGCGTGGTCAGCGCGTGCCAATCGGCCACGAAGAACAGGCATTCGTATTCATGCTGCATCTGCACCCAGTTTTTCAACACACCATGGTAATGCCCCAGATGCAAACTTCCGGTGGGGCGCATTCCTGATAACACTCGATCAGCAAACATAATTCTCAAAGCCCAAATAACAACGAAATCAATTTAAACGTCAAATTCACCAATGGCGAAAGTATCGAGCTTAACACTGGCGTGACCGCCAGGAAAATCAGGATGAACATGCCGTACGGTTCGATCTTTGCCAATTGGTATGCCTGGCGGTGCGGCAGCAGGCTGACCGCCACGCGCCCGCCATCCAGCGGAGGCAGCGGCAGCATATTCAACACCATCAGCACCACATTGATCCTGATTCCCCATTCGGCCATACCCATCAGCGGCTCGGAAAAATAACTTCCCGGAAATAGCCACGCCATTTTATAGAATAATGCCCAGCCCAGTGCCATGAATAAATTTGAGGCTGGCCCGGCAACCGCCACCCACAACATATCTTTTTTTGGATTGCGCAACGCACTGAAGTTGACCGGCACCGGCTTGGCCCAGCCAAATAGGATGCCGCCCAGCCACAGGGTAAGCAACGGGAACAGAACTGTGCCGACCGGATCGATGTGGCGCAACGGGTTCAGGCTGATGCGCCCCTGCTGGTAGGCGGTCATATCGCCGAAATGGCGCGCCACATAACCGTGCGCCGCTTCGTGCAAGGTGATGGCAAACAGGATCGGTATGGCGGCGAGAGAAACAGTTTGAATTAATTGTTCGGTTTGCATTTAATTTTTGATTCCATAATTTCGTAGAATTTTCGTCGGGCTTTGCCCGACATGCCGGGTAAAACCCGACCTACAATTCAATTCCAAAAGGCGTGATGTCGCCCATACCACGGCGCAGCAAAACCGGTGCACCACCCGTCAAATCGATCACAGTGGTGAAATCCGACCCCACCGCTCCGCCGTCAATTACCAGCTCGACTTTCTTTTCCAGTAATTCGCGAATCCGTTCGGCATCGTTCAGCGGCCATTTTTCGTCCGGCAATATCAGCGTGGAACTGGACATCGGTTCGCCCAACTCCTCCAGCAACGCCAACGCTACCGGGTGAGCGGGAATGCGGATGCCGATGGTGCTGCGCTTGGGATGCTGCAATCGTTTCGGCACCTCCTTGGTTGCTTCCAGTATAAAAGTGTAACTGCCCGGCGTATTGCTTTTCAACAAACGAAATTTACTGTTGTCCACATGCGCATAGCGCGAAATTTCCGACAGATCGCGGCACATCAGCGTAAGGTAGTGCTGTTCGTCCAGCTGGCGTATCTGGCGGATACGCGTCACGGCGTCCTTGTCGCCCAGATGGCAGCCCAGCGCGTAGCAGGAATCGGTGGGATACACCACGATGCCGCCCTCGCGCAGCACCGCCGCCGCCTGGCGGATCAGGCGCGGGTTGGGGTTGTCTGGGTGTATCGTGAAAAATTGCGACATTTATGTGTTCGTAAAATATCAATCTTCAAAAGCGTTTAATCCGCAGATTACGCAGATTAACGCAGATTTTCAGTCAGTTGCGGAGTGTGCCCAACAACCCAATAGGTGAGCCGACGGCTCAATGTTGCCTGTTGTTTAATCGGCGGAAATCTGCGTAATCTGCGGACAACTGCATTTCCCAGGTTCAACGCCCCTCCCATGCCTGCCACACAGGCTTGCAACCCAGCGGAAAATCCGGCAACCGCCCCATGTCCCGATAGCTCTCGCCCGGGCCGTGAAAATCCGAACCGCACGAACACAACAAATTAAATTCTGCGGCATAACGCGCAAACTCGGCATACTGCTCCGGCGTGTGGCTTCCGCTCACCACCTCGATTGCCTGCCCGCCGCATCCGGTAAACTCAGTCAGCAATTCGTGCATGGTCTTCTTGCCCATGCTGCTGCGCCCCACCATATAGCGACCGGGATGCGCCAGCACCGCCACGCCGCCGCTGCCGAGAATCCAGCCGATGGCATCGGCCAGCGCCGCCCATCTATGCGAAACATAGCCCGTCTTGCCCTTCGCCAGATAACGGTTGAACACGCTCTTCACGTCCTTGCAATGCCCGGCTTCGACCAGATAGCGCGCAAAATGGGCGCGTCCGATCATGTTCGAGTTTCCCGCATATTGATATGCGCCTTGCAGCGTTCCCCCGATGCCGGCCTTAGCCAGCTCTTCGGCCATTTTTCGGGCGCGCTCGCCGCGTCCGCTGCGCACACTGCGCAACCCTTCCACCAGCGGCTGATAATCGGGGTTAATGTTCAATCCGACAATATGCACGGTATGCGTGCGCCACGTCACGGAAATTTCCACACCGTTGATGAAGGTCATACCATGCTGCGCGGCAGCTGCGCGCGCTTCATCCAATCCGTCCATGTCATCGTGATCGGTCAGCGCCAACTCCTTCACGCCGCGCTCGGCGGCGCGATGCACCAGCTCGGCAGGAGCGAGCGTACCGTCTGAAATGCTGGAATGGCAATGTAAATCATGGTCAAGCATGGATTCCTGCATTTGCCTCGCCGCAGCTCTTCTCCATCATTTTTTCTTCGGCGCACTTGCGGCGTGGCGCAATTTTTCCCGCACCCCGCATTTGAGCGAACTCTGAATTTTTACATGCTCCCATCAATTTTTCCGCTCATGTATTCGTATAAACCTTTTCTGCACGATGGATAAAAGCATCCACAAAACTGTTGGCAATGTAATGAAACACCGGTCCGACCAGTTTTTCCAACAGCTTGCTGGAAAACTCATAGTGCAAACGGAATTCTATTTTACAGGCTGAATCACCCAACGGGATAAACCGCCAATGACCGTCCAGATGCTGAAACGGCCCTTGCTGCAAAGTCAGATCGATCTGATGCGGCGGAGTGCGCACGTTTTCAGTTGTGAAGTGCTGCTTGATGTGGTGATAATCGATATGCACCGTGGCGTGTAGCATCGTGTCATCCAGCCTGGATACACTCGATCCACCGCACCAGGGCAGGAATTGCGGGTAATCTTCCACGCGATCAACCAAGTTGAACATTTGCTCCGCGCTGTGCGGAACCAGTACCGTTTTTTCTACTAACGCCATTGCCAGCCTGAAGTTGCAAAACCAAAGGCTGGTAGAATAGCCGAACACACCGCAAAACTCACCTGTTAATGAGCATCATACAAAACAAAAAAGCCTACCACGAATACTTCATCGAGGATAAATATGAAGCCGGCATCATGCTGGAAGGCTGGGAAGTCAAGGCCATACGCGCCGGACGGGCGCAACTCAAGGAAGCCTATGTCACCGTAAAAGACGGCGCGCTGTACCTGTTCGGCTCCCACATCAGTCCGCTGCTGAACGCTTCCACGCATATCCACCCAGACCCGGTACGCACCCGCAAACTGTTGCTGCACAAGCAGGAAATCGACAAAATCATCGGCAAGGTACAGCGTGCAGGCTACACCCTGATGCCGCTGGATATGCACTACAAAAACGGGCTCGTCAAACTGGAGATCGGCCTGGCAAAAGGCAAGAAACAACACGACAAAAGAGCGACCGAAAAAGAACGCGAAGGAAAGATGGAAGCGCAACAAGCCATGAAAAAATTACGGCGTGGATGACAAATATAATACTTTGCCACTCGTTTTTTCTATCGCCACCCTGATTATAGCCACGACTTTTGCGCAACCGACAGGGGCAGCCATGCCAACTATTGACCAAGCCAAACAACAAACCGCATACCTCGCAGGCGGCTGCTTCTGGGGCATGGAAGAACTGGTGCGAGATATTCCCGGCGTGCTGGCAACAGAGGTCGGCTACACCGGCGGAAGCGCACCGGACGCAACCTACGAGAAAGTGAAGACCGGACGCACCAGCCATGCCGAATCGCTGAAGATCGTATTTGATCCCAAACAGCTCACCTATCGCCATCTGTTGTTTGAATTTTTTCGTATGCACAACCCGACCACGCGCAACCAGCAGGGCAACGACATCGGCACGCAATACCGCTCGGCAATTTTTTATCTCGGCGAAGAACAAAAACGCACCGCCGAAGAAGCCATCAAGACCGTGGATGCCTCCGGCGATTGGAAAGCCAAGGTCGTTACCGAAGTCGTGCCGTTCAAAGAGTTTTACCGCGCCGAGGAATATCACCAGAAGTATCTGGTCAGGCATCCGCACGGTTATACCTGCCATTACGTGCGGCGTATGAAGCTGGGAGAGTAGGTGTTTGGGTACAAGTTGGACAAAGCGTGGCGTGCCCAACATTAAAGCAAAAAAACTTTTGATGGAACTACTGGTGAAACAGCTGGCCGGGCACCAGAATGGCATCTTCGTTTGTTGGGCACGCCACGCTTTGCCCAACGCCGCTTACAGAGCTTTCATCATTCGGAGTGCTGGCAGGGGCAACATGCCCATTAACGTGTAACTCACGCACGATTCTCCGCCCACAATAGAGAAGGCATCTTGCACACAACTTCAAATACACCAGCCAAAATTTCTATTTGGAAGGTATCCGTCTTTGCGACTCAACGGTGACACGGCGGTCAGGCTGCAAGCATGCAATGAGCTTTTGGTCTTTCATGCCTTTACATGCCTCCTTGGTATTTGCTTCCGAATTTTGTTCGGATTCACCTTTGCCTGACGCCCTCATGCGCTCGGTGGCAACACCCTGTTTCGCCAGATAGGCCTTGACCGCATTGGCGCGGCGCTCCGACAAATTCTGATTGTATTTTTCTGAGCCAATGCGATCGGTGTGCCCTGTGATTATCAGAAGCACCACTTCCGGATGCATTTTCATACTGGAAACGATTTTTTCGTCCAGCATTTTCAAGGCTCCAGGTTCAATTGAGACTTTATCGAAATCAAACAGCGTCTCCGCACTAAAATAGGCTTCCACTGCAGCCGCTGAGGGCTTCTCTTGAACAACGAATGACTTTGTTTCACCCGACACAAGAGAATCCACTTTGGGCTTTCCCTTCTTCACCAAATCAGGATCACATTCTGCAATAGCCATAGCCGGTGTCCAATAACCAGTTCGCCAGCATTCTCCGTAAGAACTTTTGACGACATTGCCGCGACTGTCGATCAAGTAGCCGATTTTTTCCGGGAAGCCATCAGCACAAGCCGCCCCACAAAAAACTGCCAATGCAACCGCACCAAACATGCCAATAGCCAGCCTTGATGTTTTTATAATATTCTCCAAAAATATAAGACATGAGTTGCAACTTTTTGAATATTTAACTGATTCAATAACAT
>CAIZNF010000567.1 GCA_903934275.1 uncultured Nitrosomonadales bacterium | reverse complement strand
TGGGCTCCTGCTCCGCCAGATGCAACCCTTTCTCGCCACCATTGGCGGCCTTGATGAGGTAGCTCGGCTTGAGTAATCCGTTGATGAGGCTGATGATCTCCGGGCTGTCATCGATTAACAAAACAGTGTTGCTATTTGTATGTGTCATCAAGAGTTTCCTTTGGTAAGGGAGACAGAAATTCTAAAAATACCCTTAATCATGTCTCCAGCATTTCCCCCCATCCCCCTCCCAACCTCCCCCTTGAATGGGGAGGAGCCATGTTCCCTCCCCTTCAGGGGGAGGGTTAGGGTGGGGGTGGGTTGTTTTTGGTTTGACAGGTATAAATTTACAAGTGGTTCTTTAGTAAATTCCTGCTCCGTAAGGTGGGCTTTTCGCAGCAGATGCAAGGCATCGTCGAAATCGCAGGTGTTTACCGCCGCCTGGATTTTCGCCAGGTGCGACGCTGACAGAAGGACGCTCATTACACTGGTATTGCGATCCAGCCATGCCACCGCTTCGGGGTCACTATCGGCCAGCAGTGCTTCGAACGCCGCCATTGCCTCCGCACTGCCAGCCCGATCGGTTACCACTACGCTGCCAGCGGGCGGCAGACCGAGACGTACGGTGGCGATCATTTCCAGCAGTTGCACTTCGAGTGTGTCGATGAGCTTGTCAGCCTCGCCCCGAGACCAATGCTCTGCCAGGGCTTGCTCCAGCAATGCGGCATCCGCCGCCAGTCTGTTGGCACCGATGCTGCCAGCCACACCTTTCAAAGTGTGGGCGCGTCGTTGTGCTGTGATCCAGTCGTCAGCGTCAAGCGCCACACGGGTTGCAACTGGCATATTTTCCTGAAATTCGCAGAACTTGCGCAGGGTGGAGGTATAAAGTTCGGTATTGCCCAGCATACGCCGTAGTGCCGTTATCGGGTCTATCCCATGAATATTGAGATTGAAGGTGGCATTTGACGGTGTGTCATTCGGGCTGATGGTCGCTAACGGGGTTGGTGCGTGGCGCACGGGAATCCATTTGAGCAAAACCTGCCAGAGCTGCTCCGGCTCGACAGGCTTGGCAATAAAATCGTTCATGCCGGCATCAAGGCAGCGCTTCTGATCTGCCGCCAACACGTTGCCGGCCATTGCCACAATCGGCAGTTTGGCGTAGCGAGGGTGGCCGCGTAATTCAACGGTGGCGGCGATACCATCCATCACCGGCATCTGCACATCCATCAATACCAGGTCGTAGTTCTGAGCCTGAAGCCGGGTGAGCGCAATGCGGCCATTCTCGGCAAGATCGACATTGAAATGCGCCTGACGCAACAGTTCCAGTGCCACTTGCTGGTTGATCTCGTCGTCTTCGACCAACAAGATGCGCGCACCGGCATAGGAGGATTTAACACGCTGAAGCAACCCGGCAATTTTCATGATGTCATCCCATCTGCATCATGAAACCGAATCGAGTTGCGCCCCGCCTTTTTGGCTTGGTACATGGCATGGTCGGCCCACTTGAGGAAGTCTTCCTGGTTGCCATTGTGGCCGATGAACACGACTACACCGATACTCACAGTGCAGCGGTGTTCAACAGTGGTCTCAGTTTGATCATCGTGACAGATGGTCAACCGATAGGGTTCAGACACGGCAGCGCGTATTTTTTCTGCAACAAACTCGGCATGGGAAATCGATGCGTTTTTATCCTTATCCAAATCGCCCAGCATCACCACAAACTCGTCACCGCCAAAGCGCGCCACAGTATCCTTCTCACGCACAGAACCTTTCAGCCGGCTGGCCACTTCCATCAGCAACAAGTCGCCCACCACATGCCCATGTGTATCATTGAGGGGCTTGAAGTTGTCCAGATCAAGGAACATCAGCGCGCTATAGCAACCGCTGCGATTGCTGGCGACAATGGACTGGGCCAGGCGGTCATTGAGCAAACGACGGTTCGGTAAATTGGTGAGCGCATCGTAGAACGCAAGCTGACTTATCCGGTCTTCCATCTGCTTGCGTTCGGTGAAGTCCCAGTTGGTGCCTGTCATGTGTACGGGCTGACCGGAAGTATCACGCGCTACGCTGCCGATGGCGCGGATGTTGCGGATAGTCCCGTTCGGCCAGACAATGCGAAATTCAGTGTCGAATTCTTTTTCGCCGCGCAGCGCCCTCTGCATTTCCGCATCGATTCTCGGTGCGTCCTCCGGGGAGACTGCCGACTTCCATGACTCGTAGACACCGCCGAACTGATTTTGCGTGAGCCCATAAAGTACAAACATCTGGTCATCCCACAACATCGTGTTCCGGACAACGTCAAAGTCCCATATTCCCACCCCGCCCACGCGCGTAGCCAGAGTCACCAGATCATTTTTATCCTCCGATTTCTCCAGGCCTTCAATAAGTATCTTGCATGACCTAATCATTTCTTCGTAGTGAGTTTGCAACTCGACGTTGCGTTCGATCAACTTCTGCAAATCCTCGGCGTAGCGGTAGAGCTGATCATGGAGCGCGCTGGTGTGGTCGCCGCCGGGCAGACGCAACGTTTGCCCGCCAGCCGGTAACGTTGTATCAAGTGCATCGGCAGCAGGGATCATGTCGGTTCAGCCTGTAATTGTGCGCTGCCGGGCAGCCAGATTGTGACGGTCGTGCCGGTGCCGAGAGTGCTGGTGATATTCAACTCTCCACCATGCAATTCGACGATCTCTTTGACGATGCTCATGCCCAGGCCGGTGCCGGGAATCTTGCCGGAGGCATCGGCGCGGTAAAAGCGTTCGCAGACGCGGGCCAGCTGCTCCGGCGTCATGCCGATACCCTGGTCGGTGATGCGGATGCCGACCCGCGAGGCCCGCTCGTTTGGCAGCGACTGCGCTTCGATGGCCGGTACTATGAATTCGATGGTCACAGCACCGCCGCCGGGGGAGTATTTATAGGCGTTCGAGAGTACGTTGGTGATTGCCTGGATCAGCTTTGAACGGTCGGCATCCACCTGAAGCGGAATTTCGCCAGCTTGCGATTCGGGTGGCAACCGCCCCTCCGGTACCTTGAAGCTGGTTACAATCTCCTGCAACAGGATGCGCAGATCAATGCCGGTGATGATGAAGTCTTTGCCGCGTCGTGCCTCGATGCGGGCGAGGTCGAGCAGTTCGTTGGTGATCTTGGACATCAATTTTGATTGTCTGTAGATGGTGCCGAGAAACTCGCGCTGCTCGGCTGCGCTGAATTTCCGCTCCAGAAGAAGTTCGGTAAAGCCGAAGATGCTTGCCATCGGGGTGCGCAGTTCGTGCGCGGCGGTGGCGAGAAATTCGCTCTTCATGCGATCTATTTCGGTTTCATGGGTGATGTCCCAGTTGGTGCCTATCATGTGCACCGGCTGGCCGCAATCATCACGCTCCACACTGCCAATGGCGCGGATGTTGTGGATCGCTCCGTTCGGCCAGACCACACTGAATTCAGTGTCAAATTCCTTTTCACCGCGCAGCGCCCGCTGCATTTCCAACTCGATTCTCGTTGCATCTTCCGGGGAGACAGCCGACTTCCATGCCTCATATACGCCGCCGAACTGAGTCCGCGTGAGCCCATAAAGTACATACATCTGGTCATCCCACGACAGGATATTTCTGGCAACGTCAAAGTCCCAGATACCCACTCCGCCTGCGAGCGTGGCTTGTTTCAGACGATTGCTGGTTTTGCGTAGCATCTTCTCACTGGTTGTGAGCTCTCCTGTCAGCTCATCGGCAATGCGCTTGGCGTTGATTCGCGTGTTGATCACCGAGAGCATTAACCAGAACAACATGCCGCTGAGCGCGAAGCCGCCAATCAGACTAAGCCATGCAGGCATGTAGCTGATGCCGGATGCTGTTACGTGCTGATTGAAGGCCAGCAGCCACGGACGTCCGTTGAAGTTGATCATCCGTGACTGGTTAAACAGCGAGGACAAATCAAAGGGGGTGTCAGGCTTGCTATCGAACAACAAGTTGGCGGGCGTTGCCTTGGAGCCATCATGGATGTGCAGGTCAACGGTTTTTCCGTTGAGGCTATC
The DNA here is from genome assembly GCA_903934275.1 of uncultured Nitrosomonadales bacterium. GTDB lineage: Bacteria > Pseudomonadota > Gammaproteobacteria > Burkholderiales > Gallionellaceae > Gallionella. The sequence goes on along the minus strand of CAIZNF010000567.1, from coordinate 14,576 downwards.
CCAGTCGAGAATAATGCCCTCCATGAGATCATTCATGCGGTAGGGGCTGTAGGCCCAACCGACCAGCGCCGCCCGGCGCCGCTCTACCGTGTCCACCACAGCGCCATTGCGATAGATGGGGACATACATCAGCGTCCCCGCCTGAACCTGGGAGGCAGTCTCCTGCACCAGTTCGACCTTGCCGGACAGTGCCGCTTCACCCGTGTCGCGCGCCTGTTCCATGGCGTTGCGCCTGACCGGTTCGGAGAACATGTCGAAGCCGAAGGCGCGCAGGTTGCGATCGCGAAAAGGTTCCAGAAAGATGATCGAGGTGTAGAGGGCGCGTTCGCCGGGCGGGCGCACGGTGTAGTCGGGGAAGCCTTCGCGGCGAATAGCGGCGATGTGGCTGGCAAGTTGATCGGCCGGAATGACTTGTGCAAATCCTACTCCTTGCACGCCACGAATGCTCTTCTCTGCTTGCAGTGCCTCAACGTAGGCACGCCATTCATCGCGCTCTACAGAGGTTGACGCGCCGAAAAGACCGCTGCCGCCGCGAAGAATCAACGCATAGGCTTGAAGCCGTTCCTGGATTTTCAGGGTGATTTGATCGCAGGTGAAGGCAAACTGTTTCACCACTTCCTGTTCGATGCCATGCTTGACATGAAGGCTGGCGAAAACGGTAGCCAATAGCCCTATGCAGAGAATCAGCCAGGCGAGCAATGTTTTCCTGCTCAGAAAGATTGTCAGCATAATATTTTTCCGATCATGTTGGTTCAGCCGGTGGTTGTGTGCTGCCGGGCAGCCAGATTGTGACGGTCGTGCCGGCGCCAATCGTGCTGGTGATATTCAATTCGCCGCCGTGCAATTCGACGATCTCTTTGACGATGCTCATGCCCAGACCGGTGCCGGGAATCTTGCCGGAGGCATCGGCGCGGTAAAAACGTTCGCAGACGCAGGCCAGTTGTTCCGGCGTCATGCCAATGCCCTGATCGGTGATGCGGATGCCGACCCGCGAGGTCCGCTCGTTTGACAGCGATTGCGCTTCGATGGTCGGTGCGATGAATTCGACGGCCACCGCACCGCCACCGGGGGAGTATTTATAGGCGTTGGAGAGTACGTTGGTGATTGCCTGGATCAGCTTCGAGCGGTCGGCATCTACCTGGAGCGGAATCTCGCCAGCTTGCAATTCGGGTGGCAACCGCCCCTCCGATGTCTTGAAGCCGGTCACGATCTCCTGCATCAGGATGCGGGGATCAATGCGGGTGATGACGAAGTCTTGGCCGCGGCGTGCCTCGATGCGGGCGAGGTCGAGCAGTTCGTTGATAATGTTGGCCATCAACTGGGATTGCCTGAAGATGATGCCGAGATACTCGCGCTGTTCGGCTGCGCTGAATTCCCGCTCCACAAGAAGTTCGGCAAACCCGTAGATGCTTGACATCGGGGTGCGCAGTTCGTGCGCGGCGGTGGCGAGAAATTCGCTCTTCATGCGATCTATTTCGGTTTCATGGGTGATGTCGCGGAAGTAGAGAATTTGCGAGACGGTGCTCGCTTGAGATTCGCGCAAAACGACTTCGAGTACGCAATTGCCGACACCTGTCAATTCAATCTGCTGGGGGTGATAGCTTGATTCGCCTGCGCCCAGTTTTTTTATCTCACGCAATGCTGCAATGCCTTGGAAGCGTGCCGTCCCAATGCATTCACGCGCAAGACGCGCGGAAAAATCGGCTTCATCCAGACCTATGATCTCGGCTGTCGGCAGGCCGGAAATGCGCGTGAAGGCCGGGTTCATGTACTTGACACGGCCTGCTGCATCGAAGGTTACGAAGCCATCGGGGCTCAGTTCGAAAATTGCATTCAGCTGCTCGGTGCGGTCTTCTGCCTGAAACTTTGCAAATTCTGCTTCCTTCTGTGCTTCGTAGTATTTGATGCTCTCTTCGTGAAGTAAATTTTCTCTGGTACCCAGTTGCTGCGCCATGAGATTAAAGGCAACCGCCACTTGTGCCAGTTCATCGTTGCCTTTCACCGGTACACGATGATCAAAGGCACCTCCGGCAAAGGTATAGCTGGCTTCGCGCAACGCCCTCATCTGGCGCACCAGATAGCTCCCGAGCAACCAGGAAAACATGGCGACGAGGAGCATTTCTATGCCGGCAATACCCGCTGCCCATCTTTGGGTGGAGGCCATTAAATCGGCCAGGGGGTGGGTGGATACCCCGAGCTGCACTTCGCCATAACGAATGTTGCCCGCCACGACAGGTGATGACCAATCAAAGATGTTGTCGAGCACTTGAACGATGGTGGCTTCCTGGTGAAAAGGCCGCGCGAGTAGCGGTGCAGCTCCCCGCTCAGTCAGCACGGCACCTCTTGCGTCAAGGATACGCACAAAGTTGATCTGATCGGAAATCATGGCCTCGTCAACGAGACTGTCCAGTGTGGCCAGGTCCTGCGAGATCACGGCATCCTTGGCGGCGACGGCAAGCAACTGGCCGGCCAGTTGCACCCTGCGTATCAGTTCGGCCTCGTTGGACTTTCGCAGAATCGACAGGGTGCTGCCGACCAGAATGGCCAGCAACGTGATTTCGATCACGGCAATACCCAGAATGGTTTTTGTGCGAAAGCGCATGGATTGGTTACTGGCGGCTGTAACGTTCCAGGAGGTTAATATCCAGGGCGCGGATGTCGTTCCATTCCTTGTCCTGTGCCGCAGTGATACCTTTGAAGGCCAGTGGCGCAAGCAGGAGTCGTCCAGCATCGTCACCATTGAGCGATTGCATGGCAGCCATCACCTTTGCCAGTGTCTCGTGCGGCACGCGCGGATGTGCGGCGAACGCATGCGGGGTGTAGGCGGGTGTTTCAGAAAGTATCCGCAGGGAATCGCGGATCTCTGCCGGTGCCGCCTCAAGGGTGCGCTGGATCCCCCCGCCCGCCTCTTGCAGACCCGAGGATACCGCCCGATACACGGAGTCGTGGGAGGTAACGAATTTGGTGTTGATGGGGATGTTCAAACGGCCAAACTCGGCCTGTGGCAGGATGCTGGCGGCGAATGCTGCGGGAGCCGGGAATACCACGGTCTTTCCTGCCAGGTCTGCCGGTTTCTGGTAGTGGCTATCTTTTTTCACGACCAGAATGCCTTTGATCCTGCGATCCTGCTCCTTGGCAAAGGCGAGATAATCGGCCGCTTTGTGGAAGACGACATAATGATAGGGGTTCATGTAGGCCAGATCGAATTCGCCCTTGGCCAGGCGCTGTTCGAAAACAGGAATGCTGGGAGCCGTGCGCAAGACCAGCTGAACACCGGAGCGCCGCGTGATTTCGGCCAGCAGCGGCCCCCATTCCTCGGCCAACCGGCTGGCCGATTGTTGCGGCACAATGCCGATTGTCAGCGAAGGCTCTTCCGCCCGCGCCTGAAACGTGACTCCTATCATGCAGGCCAGCAGCAAAAACAGGAGGCGGCTTGCCCGTAGATTTGCGCGCCGGACGCTGTGCGCAAGTTGCTTCAACCCGAATAACTCATTAGACAAGATCAAGCCTGAGCTAAAAAATTGTTCATGACAACCTTGCTTAACCATAAGATACCCTTCGACATGCTCGGGGCGAACGGTTTTTTGGCTGGCATTCTATTTGGGTTCAAGATTGTATTTCTTGCCGTGTTTGTACTCATGAGCACTCCTTAAGTCAGGGTGACGGAACATTCAATTTTATTTTCACGCTGAGGAGTTATGTCGCGCATCACCCATTTCAGGAAACGTACCTTGCCTTCCTTGCGCACCACCAGTACCTGAGCCGAAACAAACAGCGGTGGTGCATCGCAGTTTTTACGGTATAAGCTCATTTCACTCGCCTGCACCGGTGAAACGCTGTTCTCAATGGCTTTCGATTGCAGCGCAATAAATTTTTCACGGTCCGAAGGCAGCACCAAGTCCTGCAGCTTGGTGTGCATCATCAGGTGCGGGGGAATCAACACCTCGCTTGCCGGATTGAACTCAATTATCGTGCCCACTATGTCGGTGATGATGTACATGTCGCGCAAACTGCGCACCAGTTCATTCATTTCATCCAAGCCTTCCGCGAGCACAGTGCATGATTCAAGCATCTCCTCATAGTGATTTTTTACATTTTCGTAACGTTCGATCATTTTCTGCAGATCTTCGGCGTAGCGGAGAGCCTGCATAGTAAAATTAATAGCATTGTCGCCAAGAATTCCTTCAAGAAACAAACTATTGGACGGGCGAAATGATTGGCCGCCAGCCGGCAGTGTTTTATCAAGTGCATCGGTTTCATGGATCATGGTGTTCTCACTGGGTTAGTATTTTATTGATTAAGGCAGTGACCTGCAGCGGGCTGAAAGGCTTGATAAAGTAAGCATCCGCGCCGCGCAGCATTCCATCTTCATAGTCTGCTACCTGGCCGCGAGCCGTGACCATGATGACGTGTATATGCTTGAGATCAGGGTTGCTCTTGATGGCATCCAGCACTTCCAGTCCATTCAGCCCGCCGGGCATCATCACATCCAGCACGACAAGATCAGGTTTCCTCTGACGGATGATTGCGAGTCCACTGTCTCCATCTTCCGCTTCAATCACTTCAAATGCCTTGCCCAACGTGATGCGAATCAAGCGACGCATGTCGGAATGATCATCAACGATTAATATTTTTTTCATGTTGGCTCCTTTGTTTTGAGATTCTGGCGTTGGGCCGCCACGACTTCGGCAATTGCCTGCAACTGGTCGAACGGTATGGGTTTGGATAGAACAGGTATGTCTTCAGGAACGCCGCCGCGACTGGCTATTTCTTCCGGATCAAGGCCACTCACAACGATAATTTTCATTCCTGACAGTTCGGGCACACTACGGATAGTGTTGAGCATTTTGAATCCGTCCATTCCCGGCATCTGCAAGTCTGCAATCAGGATGTCCGGTTTAACATGGCCCATACGGATGAGCGCCTCGTATCCATCGTTGACGATACAGACGTTGGGCTGCATCGGCCAACCACGAAGCTTGTATTCATAAAGCAGGCACAGAGTCTGGTCATCTTCGGCTACCAGAATATTCAGTGCTTCGGGCGCGGATGTTTCGTTGCCCGCGTCAGTGATTCGGCGTGTCAGGTTTGATTCGGCAGGTAATTCGCGCACAGTGGGATTGGCGAGTAGCAGCTCAATTGATTTGCGCGCGATGCGCCGATGCCCACCCTTGGTTTTCCAAGCCTCAAGTAAGCCACTTTCGGTCCAAAGCTGCGCAGTGCGCAATGACACGCCAAGAATTATTGCTGTCTCTCTCGTCGTGCAAAATGTCTTCTGGGTCGGGTTGTTATTATTCATTGTGGATTACTATAAATATTTGTTTAGTCACTGGTGAAATCACTCAAATCTAAATTTACTTGTCAAATAGTATCATTAATTACCATATTTTGCAATATATTATCAATTTAAAGTTGATGTGAGTGTTTTTTGTGTGGAAGGAAATCCTAGATAATTTTAAAAATCGTCCTGCAACTTTAAAAAAACGGGACGCTGCTGCCGTTGCAAAACATCAGAGCGTCTCTTATAGAGGTTCACTTGAATCACAAACCAGCGTTGCATTATTCCACTGCGTTGCGTAACATCTATATCGGGTATCGATGAGGTTTTTAGAACATCCATCTTGCCAGCAATGATCGCCCTTCCATACGTCTTTTCGCTCCCAATTTGGCGGTTAATTCAACTCGGATGGGGAGTTTTGCAAGAGCCTCAGATGATTAAAAATTTCCCATGTAGGTGATACAACATCATGGTTTGTTCGCTTCTAGGAGTATTTTTTGATTGCTGGATTCCGGCCTTCGCCGGAATGACGACCTAATGTATTATTTGGATAAACGATTCGCATTTCCCTCACCTTGACCCCCTCCCGCTTACGGGAGAGAAGACAAACAAAAAAGGCATTTTATGAAAATCACAGTAATCGGTTCCGGCTATGTCGGATTAGTATCCGGTGCATGTCTCGCCGAACTGGGCAACGATGTCGTCTGCCTGGATATCGATCCACGCAAGATCGACATCCTCAACAACGGCGGCGTGCCGATCTACGAGCCCGGCCTGGAATCCGTCATCAAAAGCAATGTCGCCGCAGGCCGCCTGCGCTTCACCACCGACATCAATGAAAGCGTGGCGCACGGACTCGTGCAAATGATCGCAGTGGGCACACCTTCCGGAGAGGATGGCTCGGCGGATCTGCAATATGTCATCGCAGCCGCCCGCGCCATTGGTCGCGCCATGGCCGAATACAAGGTGATCGTCGATAAATCAACCGTGCCGGTCGGCACCGCCGACAAGGTTAAGCAGGCGGTGCAGGAAGAATTGAACAAGCGTGGCATTACCTCTCTCCCCTCTACCGTAGGCGGGAGAGGGGCTGGGGGTGAGGGCTTGGGAGAGCGCGGATTAAATTTCAGCGTAGTCTCAAACCCGGAATTCCTCAAGGAAGGTGCAGCCATTGACGACTTCAACCGCCCTGACCGCATCGTCATCGGTGCCGAGGACGAAGATGCGATCAAAATCATGCGCGAGATGTATGCACCGTTCCAGCGCAACCATGACCGCTTGATGGTGATGGACATCCGCTCCGCCGAACTGACCAAGTATGCCGCCAACGCGATGCTCGCCACGCGCATCTCGTTCATGAACGAACTGGCCAACCTGGCCGAGAAGGTCGGCGCGGACATAGAACATGTGCGCAAAGGAATCGGCTCAGACCAGCGCATCGGCTACCACTTTCTGTATGCTGGCTGCGGCTACGGCGGCTCGTGTTTCCCCAAGGACATCCGCGCACTGCAACGCACCGGTGCGGAATATGGCCTGCCGCTGAAAGTACTGGAAGCTGTAGAGCGAGTCAACGACTCCCAAAAATCCGTGCTGCTGCAAAAAATCACCAAACGCTTCGGCGAAAACTTGAAGGGCAAGCACTTCGCACTATGGGGGCTGGCTTTCAAGCCGGGCACCGACGACATGCGCGAGGCGACCAGCCGCGTGGTGATGGAAGGGTTATGGGCGCGAGGCGCGACTGTCACCGCGTATGACCCGGCGGCAATGGAAGGAACCCGGCATATCTATCCTCTGCAAAGCCACCAAAAGGCGGGAGCCGCACGCGCCGACCTAGGCTACACCGACAACCCGCAGGATGCGCTGCACGAAGCCGATGCGCTGGTCATTGTCACCGAGTGGAAAGCCTTCAAGAGCCCCGACTTCAACGTCATCAAAGCACGCTTGAAACAGCCCATAATTTTTGATGGGAGAAATTTATTCGAGCCGTCCAGCGTTGCCGCACAAGGCATTGAATATCACGGAATCGGAAGAGAAGGCTAAGCAGAATATTGGCGGGTTTAAATTTACCGCTCACCTATCCCCGAAAAAACCGGCGTACCAAAAGCCGATCAATGCGCAGATACACGCCGCAATCGCCAAATAATAAGGCCAAACAACTTGTTTTTCGGCAAATGGATCAACCAGCGAGCGCTGCGCGCCTTCCGGCAAATCGGCCAAGCCAGTCAACGAGGTACCGAATGGAATATTGATGAGCAGCCGCGCGTTGATCGCCCAACCGCAGGCATCCAGTATCGGGCCGAGGTTGCGCTTCTTCAACTTGAACCATGCCATCAGCATAGCCGGGCCGGAAATCAGCGACATCAGACCGATTACCGCTAGAGGCATTTGCCAGAGCTTCAGCCCCAGCAATCCGCTGACGACCGAAGCGAGAATGCCGCCGATGGCACCGATTGCCAAACCTATCGCTGCAAAAATACCGGCAAATTTGCCCACGTCGAAGGGCGGTTTGGGCGGCGCGACAGGTATATCTACCACCGGATTACTGCCAGCCACCACAGCCCTGAGCATCTTGTCTTCCACCGAACTGGCTTTCGATGCGGCCAATTTTTGCATCTGTTCGCCGATCACCTTGGACAATTTTTTATATGGCGACCAAAACGCTTGGCGAATACTTATCGGATGGTCGATGATGCGCACGATGCTGGCATTCCAATCCCGCCCCTTGCGGTCGTAAAAGATGCCGTTGCGCCCGACCAGCAAAAAATCCGAGTCGCCCGCAGTAAATGCGGCAGCGATACTCATTTTTTCCGCGCCACCATTGCGCACGCAATCGCAATACACCAGACAAATGCCGCTCGTATTAGCGAATCCGGCGTGCTTGACCACATCCTCGACTCTGACGCACAGCTCGCAACTGCGCCCGTCCAGGTAGAGCGTGCCAGCCTGAAATATCGCTTTGTCGTTACTGGTGTAAAAATTATGAAACGATACAAAATTGTTCACCAGACAAAACAAATCACGGTTGTAGCGCAGCAATTTTTCCACTGAACGAATGGCCTTCACTTCGGTTTCGACAGCCTTATCCTGAGCGACCAAATCATCGATTGCCTCCTTGTGCCCGCTACCGAAAATCTCTCTTATGCGCACAATACCGAGTTGTTCGACATCGGTTGCAGGTTTATCCGCCTGCCAAGCTTCGAACGCTGCAAATTTTGCGCACAATTCGGCCCATTCCGGCGCGCCCAAGGTCTTTTTATCGCCAAGCAGCGGCGCGACAACTTGCTCTCGCAGCGTTTCAATCTTGCCCTGCCAAACCGGATTGATGCCGGAGACCAATGGCAATGGCTTATCTGCTTCTATCATCGCCAGCGGAAAGTTGGCCACCTCCTGATTTTGTGCAGAAAGGTTTTGCGCGGCAAGTCGCTGGTAATCTTCGATAGAACGGCTTAATGGTACGGCGGCGCGCGCATCGTATGCCGCTAACTGGCAGCGCGTGAAATAGTCGCTGACTTTATCCTTGACGGCGTGAAAAACATCAGCCGCCGCCTGTGTTTTGTCGCCCAACAACTGAACTGCCGCGTCACCCCCGCCCCTGGCATGCCAATCCGAATAGGCGGTCACATCGGCAAAAAACCTGGCTGCGATATCCTTATTGATCCCCTCTCCCCCACCCAAATCCGCTACCGATCCGGCGCATTTGACAATATCGTTGACAGTTGCGCGCAACTCTATATTTGCGACTTGCTCGGCACAAATTACCCCGTCACCGTTGAATTCCAGGCTTGCTACAAATTTCTCAATGTCGGCCATATCAGCCAGCGAGATGCTCTCCGCATCGGTCTTGCCGAGGCTTTTCAAGATGTGCCGCGCTGAAGCCAACACCTGCTTGCCCGCTTCGCTACAGTCTTCTATGTCGGCCAATGCCAGACTATCCGCTCCCCCGACTAATAAATCGGCATTCTTCAGCAACACACCAGCCCAAGCGATAGCCGCCAGCACTTCATTGGCGCGTACATAGCCATCGCCATCGGCATCGATCAAATCCAGTGTTTTTGTATCAAACTCGATGCCGCGCGTCGGGCAACTCAGGGCTACCCACAGCTTTTGATCCAGCTCCCTGAGCGCCAGCAAATCTGCGCCGGTATCAAGTTGCACCTGATCAAATCCGCCGGCGCGAAAAAAATTCCATGTATGTGAAGAAGCCATAAGCTCTCCTTAAATATGCATCAAAACAGCGGACAAAATGCATTGAGAAACAGTAATTATTCGTCAAACAGCCTGGCCCGCAGCATAGCCAGATGCCCATGCCCACTGAAAGTTATAGCCACCCAGTTGCCCGGTCACATCCACCACTTCGCCGATGAAATACAGGCCGGGAAAATCATTGCATTCCATGGTTTTCGATGACAATGCGCGCGTGTCGATTCCACCGCAGGTCACCTCCGCCTTGGTGTAGCCCAATGTGCCGCTTGGTGTAATCTGCCAGTCGTGCAGTTGCGCGGCAATTTGCTTGCGCTGTTTGTCGTTGTATTGGTTCAGCGGTTTGTTCTCGATTTTCTGATGCTCGGTTAACTGCGCACACCACACATCGGAAAAACTCCTAGGGAACCATTGCGTCAGGTAATTGCTGAGCAATTTTTTGCTGGCCTTTTGTTCATCCAACAGGGTAGCCATAGCGCAATCCGGCAACAGGTTGATATGCAGCGGCTGGCCATGCTGCCAGTATGAGGAGATTTGCAGTATCGCCGGGCCGCTCAGGCCGCGATGGGTCACCAGCACATTTTCGCGGAACGAGCGTTTGCCAACGGTGACAATCGCATCGAATGAAACGCCGGTCAGATCGGCGTAAGGCTTCCAGTCATCCGGCGCGAAACTCAGCGGTACCAGGCCAGGCTTGAGCTTTGAAATGGGAATGCCAAATTGTTCGGCGACGTGATAACCGAACGGCGTTGCGCCGGTATTGGGGATGGACAGGCCGCCGGTGGCGACCACCAACGACTTCGCTTCGAATTCGCCGCGCGAAGTGCTGACGTGGTATTTCACCTTCTCATTGGGTTCCTCCCCTGAGTGCGTTAGAGGAGAACGCTTGATCTCCCCGATCTCGCAGTTCATAAAGCGTTTTACGCCTGCCGCATCGCACTCCTCGCGCAGCATTGCAACAACCACTTCCGATTCATCATCACAGAATAATTGCCCGGAGATTTTTTCGTGATAACCGATGTTGTGTTTTTGTAATAGCGCGATGAAATCCTGCGGCGTGTAGCGCGCCAGCGCGGAACGACAAAAGCTTGGGTTCGCGGAAATAAAATTCTCCGGCTTGGTGTTGAGGTTTGTGAAGTTGCAATGCCCGCCACCGGAGATGCGGATTTTCTCCGCAAGCTTCTTGGCATGGTCGAGCAACACCACGGAACGCCCGCGCTGTCCGGCATGCAGGGCACACATCATGCCCGCCGCGCCGGAGCCAATAACAATTACATCATTTTTCATATTCGTTCCAGAATGCTCGGGAAGAGCGCTTGTTAATTAATTTCATTTTTTTAAAAACAATAAGATAGGATGACGTGCTCCACGCACTATTGCCATTGGGGCATGGAATGCGTCCCACGACATCTCACAATAAGATGAACCCATTCCGCAGGTTTCAGCCAGCGGCTCTATAAAGCCACACTGTCCAGTTTTTTCCACAAACACGCGCCCTTGCTGGCCTTGTCGATATCTATCAATTGTTGCGCGTGCTCGGCCAGCTCTTCAGCGCTTGGCAGCAATACGCGCAGTTTGGGGCGCGACGCATCTGCGCTCAACACCGCAGGTTGGCGTACCTTGGGCGCGAGGTCGTCGCCAAGCAAGCTTTCTTGGCCTCGCGTCATGGCGAAATAAACTTCGGCTAGCAACTCGGTATCCAGCAACGCACCATGCAGGCTGCGATGCGAGTTGTCGATTTCATAGCGGGAACACAGCGCATTCAGGCTGTTTTTCTTGCCCGGATGCATTTCGCGCGCGACCTTCAACGTATCAATCACTTTATTCTGCAATGGCGGCAACCCGATCAATTCCATCTCGTGATTGATAAAGCTCATGTCGAACGGAGCATTATGAATAATAAGCTCCGCGCCTTCGACGAACTCCATAAAACTGGCCGCGACATCGGCAAACTTTGCCTCATTTTGCAAACGCTCGTAGGTCAATCCATGCACCGCGACCGCCCCTGCTTCGATCTCCCGTTCAGGGTTGAGATAACGGTGAAAACGACGCAAAGACAACTTGCGCCCGTCCAGTTCAATCGCCGCCAGTTCGATGATACGATGCCCCTGTTTTGGGTCAAGCCCGGTGGTTTCAGTATCGACTACAATTCGTCTCATAAATCTTGCCTGTTTTTGTAGGGCGGGTTCTACCCGCCGCATTCCAAAAATGCCGGGTGCAACCCGACCTACAACTTCCTGTTCAGAAAATCTTCCACACCGCGATTCGCCAATACATCGGCACGTTCATTGCCATCGTGCCCGGCGTGCCCCTTGACCCATATCCATTCAATCTGATTTCGCCTCATAAAATTTTGTCCGTTTCTGTAGGGCGGGTTCTACCCGCCGCATCCCAAAAATATCGGGTGCAACCCGACCTACAACTTCCTGTTCAGAAAATCTTCCACACCGCGATTCGCCAACACATCGGCACGTTCATTGCCATCGTGCCCGGCGTGCCCCTTGACCCATATCCATTCAATCTGATGTTGCACTGCCAACGCATCCAGCCTGCGCCACAAGTCTTCGTTCTTCACCGGCTTTTTGTCCGCCGTCTTCCAGCCGCGTTTTTTCCAACCCTCCAACCACTCGGTTATGCCTTGCAGCACATATTTCGAGTCGGTATGCAGCTTGACATGGCAATGCCGCTTCAACGCCTCCAGCGCTGAAATCGCCCCCATAAGCTCCATACGATTATTGGTGGTATGCGCCTCGCCGCCGAATAACTCGCGCTCATTGCCCTTGGTTCGCAGCAATGCGCCCCAACCGCCCACGCCAGGATTGCCTTTGCACGCGCCGTCGGTAAAAATTTCTATGATCTCTTTATTCATTTCTGAAAACTATTTAAATGTTTCTGTAGAGGTACTGCGCGCGACTCCCTCTCGCTGCGTAATCTTGTTATTTAATTTTGGTGCAACAGGCAGCAACCTTTCCACCAAACCCTTATTCCACTGCGGCTTGATCAACCGCATGCCATGCACACGTTTGATCGCATGCAAAAAATATATCCCGCCGCTCACCGCCCACCAGCGATCGCCCGCCGCCTCCATAAAAGCGTAGCGTTCCAACCATTTACTCTTGCGAAACGGCGGTGCATAAGCGGCAAATCGGCCACCCGCCACTTCAAAGCCGAGCAGCGCCAGCCAATCCTTGAGGCGCGGCAATGCGATAAAATTGCCGTTCCACGGATAACACTCCCTGTTGCCCAGCGCGCGGCGCATCCCCCAAAGACTGCGCGGGTTGAAGCCACTGATGACAAGACTGCCTTCCGGCATCAAAATTCGTTCCACCTCCCGCAGAATCTGATGCGGGTTTTCGGAAAATTCGAGGGTATGCGGTACCAATACCAAATCCATACTGGCGCTGGCAATCGGCAATTCCGCGCAACACAACCGCACGGCATTCCCCGCCTGATCACCGGCACTAAAGCGCAACGGCATACGGCTGCTGCGCAAAAAATCATGCTCAGGCAACCCCAACTGCAGCGCGTTGTAGCCGAATATATCGCTCACCGTACGGTCAAAATACGCCTGTTCGCGCACCTGCACATAGCCTCCCTGCGGAGTAGCAAACCACTCGCTCAAACTTTGCGCAGTTAACTTACAATTCGGCATCTTCTCTTTTCCAATTTACCCCATGACCGACATTACCGCCATACCCGCACTGCGAGACAACTACATCTGGGCGCTCCACAATAGCCGGTATGCCGCAGTGGTCGATCCCGGCGAGGCCGCGCCGGTGCTGGATTTCCTTGATACTCACGGGCTCCAATTAAACGCTATTTTGTGTACCCACCGCCACGCCGATCACATCGGCGGCATCACAAAATTGCGCGAAGTATACAGCGTGCCGGTGTACGGGAGACAGCACCCCGGCAATCCGTACGTCAGTCATGACCTGCACGAGGGTAGTCAGCTCAAATTTGATGCGCTTGGTATTAATTTTGACATCCTTGAAATTCCCGGCCACCTGAATGACCACATTGCCTACTATGCACCGGACATCCTGTTTTGCGGCGATGTGTTGTTCGGTGCCGGATGCGGCAGAAATTTTGAAGGAACCCTGGCACAACTGCATCTCTCCCTACAACGTCTCGCACAATTACCCGATACCACCCGAGTGTATAGCGCGCACGAATATACAACAGCCAATCTCCGTTTCGCACTGGCCTGCGAACCGCATAACATGGAGTTGCTGCGCCGCATCGAACAAGCTGAGCAACAGCTTATGGCGAACCTCCCCACGCTGCCCTCCACCATCGCACTGGAAAAAGCCACCAACCCGTTCCTGCGCTGCAATCAGCCGGAACTCATCCGCACTCTGCAACAACGCGGCTTGACAGACGCTGGAGAACTCAGCGTATTTATTGCCTTGCGTGAATGGAGGAACCACTTTTAGATTGCCATGAATAGCGTTCTGGTTTATCCTGCGCGCCCTTCGGAGAGGTGGATGAGCGGTTTAAGTCGCACGCCTGGAAAGCGTGTTTGGGATAACATCCCAACGGGGGTTCGAATCCCCCCTTCTCCGCCACACAGCAAGCAAACAAGCGCCTTTCGGGGCGTTTTGTTTTTAATCCCATCATTATTACCATCAAACGGCAACCCGCAAAAAACCTTTTCATAGGCGGTCTTGCTTGCCGCAGACGCCTCCGAATTTTATAGCATCCGAAACAGATTGACCGGATTGAGGGAGCCCCTTGGGCGGATGGGAAGCGTGGCAGGCTGACAGGCTGGGTGGGCGGGGACAATCAAACAGAACGCGCAGCGACCAAACCTGACTTTGACTCCAGGGTGGTGTGTGGCAATGAAAAAGCCGGTGCCGGGGGTTTTGTCCGGCATGGTTTTTTTGTTGTCGCGCACGACCCGCACACGGCAGCGGTGGCGTGACGGTGGAGGCGCTTTTGATTCATGCCTGCATCGTGACGTTGCCGCGAACAATAAAATGCACTTCTGCTGTGAACGATACCGCGCAGCGACCACGCCTTACAAACACAACCCAAATCGGCGTAGCCGACCGTATAAGCATTGCCTCGCCTTGCCCGCCTCTGCGCGAACCAGCGGGCG
>CAIZNF010000566.1 GCA_903934275.1 uncultured Nitrosomonadales bacterium | reverse complement strand
TTCGTTCGTTGGGCACGCTACGCTTTGCCCAACCTACGCACTGCGCGTCAACATTTTTCTCAGGATCATTCCGCCATGCTCAATTTCACTCTGCGTCAGCTCCAGGTCTTCGAAAAGGTGGCCAGTCACCTGAGCCACTCGCGCGCCGCCGAAGAACTATACCTATCGCAACCGGCGGTGTCCATGCAGATCAAGCAGCTGGAAGGACATATCGGTCTGCCGTTGTTCGAGCAGATGGGAAAAAAGATATTTCTAACCGAAGCCGGGCGAGAGCTGTTTCATTACAGCCGCAGCATCGCGCAACAGCTCGCCGAAATGGAAGCGGTGTTCGACGAAATGAAAGGGCTGGGGCAGGGCAAGCTGGTGCTGTCGGTGGTCAACACCGCCAATTATTTCACCCCGCGCCTGCTGGCAAAATTCTGCCAGCGGCATCCCAATATCAACGTGACCCTGCAAGTCGCCAACCGCGACGCGGTGCTCAAACAGCTGGCAGATAACAGCACCGACCTTGCCATCATGGGCCAACCACCCGACGGGCTGGACATCTGCGCGGAAGCATTTCTGGACAACCCGCTGGTGGTGATTGCCGCACCCTGCCATCCGCTCGCCAAACTCAAGCGCATCAAGTTTACCCGGCTCGCACAGGAAACTTTTCTGTCGCGCGAAAAAGGTTCCGGCACGCGCAGCGCGATGGAACGCGTTTTTGCGCAGCATCAAATCCAGCCTCATATCAGCATGAAAATGGAAACCAACGAAGCCATAAAACAAGCGGTACAGGCCGATATGGGGCTGGGCATCCTGTCGCTGCACAGCATCGAACTGGAACTGGAAACCGGGCGGCTGGTCGTGCTCAACGTCGAACATTTTCCGCTGTTGCGCCACTGGTTTGTCGCGCACCGCCGCAACAAACGCCTGAGCAGCGCGGCGCTGGCATTCAAGCATTTTTTGTTGGCGGAGGCAAAAATTTGGATGCATTCAAAAGTGGTGGGCAACAAGCAAAAGCCCCTCTCCCCTTGAGGGATAACCAGCGACTTGGCTGCGGTCGTTTGCAGCCTAGTCGAATGGCTAGTTGCTTCACCTGGAGGGGTTGGGGAGAGGGGTGAAAACCGCTAACCGTCCACCACTTTCGAATGCACCCCCAAAGATTTTGAATTTATAGAGCCCCCTTAATTTATGCTAATCTGCGCGGGTATTTTTTCGGGCACAAATCATGAACGGTTATTTGAAACGCATCCTCAACGCCCGCGTCTATGACGTGGCGATCGAAAGCCCGCTGGAATTCGCGCCCAATCTGTCGGCGCGCATCGGCAACAGGGTGTTGCTGAAGCGCGAGGATATGCAGCCGGTATTTTCCTTCAAGCTGCGTGGCGCTTACAACAAAATGGCGCAACTCACCCCGGAGCAACTGAAGCGCGGTGTGATCGCCGCCTCGGCGGGAAATCATGCGCAGGGTGTGGCGCTCAGCGCGCATAAACTCGGTTGCAAAGCGCTCATCGTGATGCCCACCACCACCCCGCAGATCAAGATACAGGCGGTTTCCAGTCGTGGTGCGAAAGTGATATTGCACGGCGATTCATATTCCGATGCCTATCAGCACGCGCTGGAACTGGAGCAACAAAATAGGATGACATTTGTACATCCTTACGACGACCCCGACGTGATCGCCGGGCAAGGCACTATCGGCATGGAAATCCTGCGCCAGCACACCCCGCCGATCCACGCCATATTCGTCGCCATCGGCGGCGGCGGGCTGATTTCCGGTGTGGCCGCTTACGTCAAACAACTGCGCCCCGACATCAAGGTCATCGGCGTGCAGCCGGTGGATTCCGATGCCATGTACCGCTCGTTGAAAGCCAGGAAGCGCGTCACGCTGGAGCATGTTGGCCTGTTTGCCGACGGCGTGGCGGTGAAACAAATCGGGCAGGAAACCTTCCGCCTGTGCCGCAAGCTGGTCGATGAAATTATATTGGTGGACACCGACACGACCTGCGCCGCGATCAAGGATGTATTCGAAGACACGCGTTCGATACTGGAACCGGCGGGCGCGCTGTCCGTCGCAGGAGCCAAGCTGTACGCGGCG
>CAIZNF010000565.1 GCA_903934275.1 uncultured Nitrosomonadales bacterium | reverse complement strand
TCGCACCAAACAAATTATCGGCACAGTGCCGCATCATTTTCTTGGGTGACTGGACTTCGGATTTCTCTCCATCGTGTGTAATGTATGTGCGATGTACGGTCGTAGGACGACCGCTTGCATCGCACACCATCGTGACAATGGCGGGATACGCGTTGACCAGCTTCCCCTCTTCGTAATACTCAAGCGAAGGGGCAAAACGGATCATCCTGCCATCAACTTTTCGATAGTCGATCTGCCCGATTCCACGGTTCGCAAAATACAACCTTGCTGCCCGCGCTTCGGGTGAGGTCAGAGGAACGCTGGCTTTCCACACATGATTCAGGGAATCGCGAATGTCTTGCCTGTTTTCCTCTTTTTTGACACACGGTTTTTTGGCTGGCAAGGGCGCGTAATACTTCTCGCCGCTTCCCAGCAGCATGTCGTGTATGGCGTGGTGAGCAGTGAGAAAATCCCACCCATTCGCCCACATGAGTAGCGTATATCCATCGTGATGGATGCCGCATGTGTTGCATACACCGCCACCTGTCTCATCAAAATCCCGAAACAGCCTGAATCCATCTGTCCCGCCATGCACGGGGCACGGTACATGATTCGGCGTGCGCTCTACTGCCTGACCAAGCTGCGGGGCGAGCGATGTAACAATGCTTTCCCAGCGTCCTGCTGCCAGCAGCTTCAATTCTTTCGCTTCCATGATGCCTCCTTGGTATATCCCGCACGGGACACGCCAAAGCACCCAGCAGGATGAATTGGTGTGTCCCGTGTGGGCGGGTGGGTGTAAAACCACCGGCAAAGAAGCACCCCCTTGGGGGATGATTCCCCCGGTGGGTGATTGAGTTTTAGAACGGGCCTTCAAATTCAGGCTTTGGGCCTGCCTTTGTGGTTTTGCCTTTGCTGACAGCGGGCACAACAGGTGCCGGTGCTGCAACGTGCGACTCACCATCCGTCTTGTTGCCGCCGAGCATTTTCATCTCGGATACAACAATTTTTGTGACGTAACGATCTTCCCCGTCTTTCTGATATTTCTCGGTCGTGATCTTGCCTTCGACATAGATTAGCGCCCCTTTTTTGAGGTGTTCACCAACCACTTCTGCCAGGCGGCGATAAAACACGAGGTTATGCCACTCTGTTTTTTCCTGTTTCTCGCCATTCTTGTCTTTCCATGACTCGGAAGTTGCCAGGGAAACAGTTGCGACTGCTTCGCTCCCCTGGGTGTAACGAATTTCCGGGTCTTTGCCCAGACGGCCGATCAATTGCACTTTGTTCAACATGGTATTTCTCCTTTGATAAAACATAAAAAAGAGAACACCATTCCCCAGAGGGGAACGATGTTCCCGTGAGGGTGGTTAAACCAGGCTGCCTTGTTCAGTGATCGCGTCTTTGCATTTGCGATACTCGCGCAGGGCGACTTCAAGCTCTGCATCCTCCAGATCCACTTCGGCACGGATATAGACCTCATCCAATGCTTCAACAGTGCTGGCTGATTTCAAAGCCGCGACAACCTTGTCCAGCTTTTCGAGCTTGCTCGTTGCTTTTGCCGATTGCGGTTGGCTCTCGGTTTTGGCTGGTGGCTTTTCCTTGATCTCCCCCGTCTCATTGTCGACTTCAACCGGCGCGTAACTGCCGTCGATCACGTCGCTCAGATTCAGGTTCTGACCTTGACCTGCATGCGCTTTTTCATCCATCGCCAGTGCCGTTGCCAGCTCAGGTGATTTGGGCAAGAACTTGCAGATGCGCCGGATGACCGTTTTCAGCCCCATCGCCACAAAGTCGGTATCCCAGACGGATTCCTTCTTGTACTTTTTGGCTGCCTGGTAGCCGCGACTGCCATCACGGATGCTTTCGACTTCTTTGCGGCCCATTGCGACAAACGTCCTGCTACCATCCTTGAGGACGCCAACCGCATAGAAGCCGACCACCTCTCCGCGCTCTTCATCAGACGCGGGGAAGCCGCCCGGTGCAGTCAGCGGTTCGTGCTCCAGGCTTCGTTCCATGCCGAGTTTGAGCGCGAACATGTCGCTCATGCGCACCTCGTGTGCATAGATGTCCTGTACCAGTCCACTCTGACGCGCCAGCTTCATCAATCCGGTATAACCCGGAATGAGCTGGCACTGATTGCCAAACGGGACAAGGTGAGCTTCGCCCATCAGCCCGACTTCCAGCCCCAATTGCGAGGACTGGATGACGGCGGCAAACACGCTGCGCGGGTCGCACTCCCCCAGCTTCGGGGTCATGCGGAACGCCGTGAGCGCAATGCGTGCCATGCGGTCGGGATTGATGTGCTTGGGCAGCGCGCGGGCGATTTCTCCCTTGAACTGTTCCAGCATTGCCGGGAAGTTCTGCGGCTGCTCGTTATTGGCTGCTGCGCTACGGTTGATGTTTTTGAGTGCTTGTAATGCCATGGTGTCTCTCCTTTTTTAAAACAAAAAATGGAGACACCACGCCCCCAGAGGGACAATGAATGTCCCCGTGGGGTTGCTTGAACCGAACCGGTTGCCCGGAACGATGCTTGATGCTGTTTTACCTTTCGGCAAGGCCAGCGGCCTCTTCGCGTCACCGCATTACGCGGCGACTTGAATTTTCTTCAGGCTATTTCCTCTGTTTCATCAACAGCGGTGTTTTCGCCCTTGCTCAAATCGAGCTCGGCTTCAATTTCTCGTTGCCATTGTTTTAACCAATCCAACCGCGCAGCCTTGTCAAACGGCTTTGCGGCTTCGGTCTGAATGTCGGCCATGCGCTTCTCGGTTCTGGCCAAATACTCCTGCTCTTCCAGAAGCCACTGTTCCATCCTGTTGAGTGCGTTTTCGAGTACACGCACAAAACCTTGCGCTGATTCCGCTTGGCCGCACCGATACTCGACACCTCCCAGGACAACCAGTTGCCTGCCCATTTCCTGTAATGCCGACAACTGCACGGCAACACGGAACCCGGCAATTTGACCCACTATCCGATCACCACCTGGACGAACTCCATACACAGCGTGCAAAAGTGCCTTTCCAGCTTCGGCGCGGTCTGTATAGCGGTTTCCCTCTACTTCAATCAGGAATTTGCTACCAGATACGTCTTGTCGGGAAGCCATGTCGGACTCAATGCAGCCAATTCTGGTCTGGACACGCTCGATGCGACCTGGCAAAGTTGCCAGTTCCTGCTTGTTGCGCCATTGTTGCTGATCCCATTGAGACCGGAGCAACGACAGCTTGGCAAGTTCGGTATCGACACCCGCTTTTTCCAGCACCAGCGGATTGCCTGACGCCAGGGCTTTCACCTCGGCATAAGACAGCGCGGCCAGTTCAACATCCTCTGCGCTACGCATCCCGGTGTCCCCTTGCATGACCTGAGCGATGAATCTCGCCTTGGTCTCAAGCGTCTGCCAGATGTAGGCATCGAACGAGCCTTCGGTTACATAGCGGTAGATTCGCACACGCTCGTTCAGGTTGCCCTGGCGAATGATGCGCCCTTCCCGCTGTTCCACATCAGATGGCCGCCATGGGGCATCCAGATGATGCAGTGCTGCCAGCCGGGTCTGGATGTTGGTTCCAACTCCCATCTTTTGCGTGCTGCCCAGAAGGATGCGGATACGTCCATCACGCGCGGCCTTGAAAAGCTCTTCCTTGGCGGAGTCGCTCTCGTAGTCGTGAATGAAGGCGATGTCCTCGATTGGAACGCCTCTCTCCAGCAGATTTTGACGCAACGCCTGATACACGCTGAACCGCCCGTTTTCCACCGGAGTGGACAGGTCGCAGAACACAATTTGCGTTCCACGGAACAGCCTGGTTTCCCCCCAGATACCGAATACTTTCTCGGCACAATGGTTCACTTTGCCATTCTCGACCTCGGCGAATGAATCAATCAGACGCATGTCCAACGCGGCCTTGCGGCCATCGTTGGTAACGGCCAGCATGTTGTCCACAGAGGGACTGACGTTGCCGTTTCTTATTGCTTCTGCCCGCTCCACGAGGGTTTGGACAAATGCTTTCAAGTCTGCTGTCGGCTTGATCGTTACAGTTTCCTTGTGCGCGGCCGGCACCGGCAGTTTCAGCATCTCCGCAGTACGAATATCCGCCACCTCGCCGAACATCGACATCAGTTCAGGAAGATTGACGAACTTCGCGAAGCGGGTATGCATCCGGTATCCTCTGCCATCCGGAGCAAGCTCCAGAGCCGTTACCGACTCGCCGAAGTTGCCCGCCCAGGTGTCGAACATCCCCACCTGAAAGGCTTCCATCGTCTTCGGTTGCAGGTATCGCTGCATGACCCACATTTCGGCCATGCTGTTTGATACCGGCGTGCCAGTCGCGAACACCACGCCTGCTCTGCCCTTGTGTTTTGCCATGACGCTACGAGTCTTGACGAACATGTCGAATGCCCGCTCCGAATTGCTGTTAGGCAATCCGGCAACCCGTGTCATCTTGCTGAACCTCCACAAGTTCTTGAACAGATGCGCTTCATCGACAAACATCCAGTCGATGCCCAGTTGCTCGAAGGACAAAATTTCATCCTTCTTGTTTTTGCCTGACATCTTCGCCAGTTTTGCTTCCCATGCTTTTTTCGCACGGGCCAGCTCCTTGATGATGCGGTTACCACGATCCTGTTTCTCGGCACGAATGGCATCTTCAATGAGGTCGATTTCATTCTGGATGTATTCCTCCATGAACCCATCGCTCATCTTGATGCGCTCGAACGAAGCATGTGTAATCAGCACACCATCCCAATCGCCGGTGGCAATACGGGAAAGAAGCTGACGGCGCTTGTCACCCTGAAGATCGTCTTTCGACGCAATCAGGATGTTGGCGCCGGGATAGGCACGCAGGAACTCGGCTGCAAACTGGTGAAGCATGTGGTTTGGTACCACATACATCGGTTTGCTGGCCTTGCCCAGGCGGCGAAGCTCCATGCCGGCACAGATGCAAGTCAGTGTCTTGCCAGCTCCAACAACATGGGCAAGCAAAGTGTTTAGCTGACTCGCAACAATACGCCAGATGGCATCCCGCTGATGCACGTGCAGGCTGACTATCCGGGAATAACCCGGCAACACCAGATGCCGACCATCAAACCTGCGCGGCACAACGCTGTTGAACGTATCGTTGTAAAGCCTTGCCAGCCTCAGTGCCCTCCCCTGCTCCGACCACAACCACTCCTGGAATTTCTCCTTGAGCGACTGCTGCTTTTCGCGTGCCGCGATGGTCTCCTTCTGGTTGACCACACGCTTGTCACG
>CAIZNF010000564.1 GCA_903934275.1 uncultured Nitrosomonadales bacterium | reverse complement strand
GTCCCTTCCCCTTCAAGGGGAAGGTTAGGATGGGGATGGGTTGGTTTTGATTCGACACGGTGAAATTCATAAGTGGTACTTCAGTAAATTCCCTCTCCCTTATGGTTGTTAGGCAATACATCTATCCCGCTTGCTTTTACTGTCTGGAAGCCAATTCCCAATAGTGCAATATCGCAGAGCGACTCTGCACGCCGATTCGAGCCTGCCCCACTCATTTTTTCCGCAACGACCCATCCGGCAATACCAGGTATTTTTCGCTGCCCGCCTTGTCGCCCCGGATGTATAGGCTAACGGTGATTTCACTGCCGTTCTGATCGAGCACAATTTCGTAATATCGATAATTCTTGAACACCTCCTCGATGTTCAAATTACGCCCCGATTCCCACGGCTGCTGTGCCGGATCAAAGCTGTCAAAATAATACGGTGTCTCCGGCACGAGTTTATCGGCAAGAGAGGCAGCGCTGGTTGCAGAAGAAAGCACAAACAAGCAAAACACTGCGATGACATGAACTGCGCTCACGGTGATCAACCCAATCTCAGAAAGACAAATCTATTTCGGCTGTCACATTACGGCTCGGCAACAGAAAGTATGAATAGGCTTTCTTGTTCAGCAAATTATTGATGGCAACAGACCCTTTTACGCCTTTGAGAAAATCATAGCCAAGTTTTGCATTCACCATGGAATAAGCGTCATAACTGGTTGGTACACCTTCCACCACGTCGGTATTTTTTGCGGTAAAAAAATTGTGGCTTGTGTAACGCACATTCAACGTGCCAGACCAGGCTCCTTGCCGCGCGGACAGCCCGATGCCAAAGATATTTTTCGGCGAGTCTATCAGCCGCTTGCCGACGCTTAACGGGTCGGCTGCATTGTCGAGCATTGTTGAATCGATGTAGGCGTAGTTGGTATCCAGCTCCAGCCATCTCACCAATTTTGTCGCAGCTCCCAATTCGACTCCGCGAATCTTCGCTTTTCCAGCGTTAATCCGTTGCGACAATACCAATGGAGTAATTTGCTTCAAGTAAATCAGGTCGCTTAACCTTGTCTCGTAATAGGTGACAGTAACCCTGGTGCTTTCCGTGAGGCGTAATTCACCCCCCGCCTCCCATGTCGCACCTCGTTCCGGCTGTAGATTAGGGTCGCCTTGAGTCGTTAAACCGTTGATGGTTGAAGTCGTGTACATATCCTCATTAGTTGGCGCACGAAAAGATTTTCCGAAAGAGGCACGCAGCGTTGCAGCCTCGTTTGGTTTATAAACCGCAGATACTTTTGGGCTAAAAGCGGAAACGCTCCTGATTGGATAAAGCCTGCTGCCAACTGGCGCGGTATTCTGAAAGTTATCGCCGCTGGTCTCCCATTTATCTAGCCGTCCGCCAAGATAAACCTTGAGTGCATCCATCACACTAATTTCATCCTGAGCAAAAATTGAGGTTGTAATTGAATTGCCGTTGTAGCCGCTGTTCACGGCGGTTCGCGAATCGGTATTGCGCCAGTTGGAAAGTGCATAAGCCTTCTGGTTCGAAAAATCCCTATGCAATGCCAAACCGGTCACCAGAAAATGTTTTGTGCCGAATGGAAAACTCAATTGAACCGTGCCGTCGATGCCTCCGTTGGGGGTGTCAGTCAGCGTTCCTGCGCCGCCATTCCAGGTGGCAGCAGCACCTGCCATGGTAAAACCGTATGCGCGCTGAATTCTTGCAAGATCAATCTTCAACAAATAATCTTTACCCACCGCCCCGTCATAACCG
>CAIZNF010000563.1 GCA_903934275.1 uncultured Nitrosomonadales bacterium | reverse complement strand
TTGTAGCAGAGGCCGATGAGTTGATCAATTCTGCTGATATTTTGCCGTTGATCATCGTTTTTCCATACGATTTTTCATATAAACAACCCTCCGAATACCAATTTGAAGAGGTATTTATCCAGCAGCTTGTTCCAGCGATCGATGAAAATTACCGCACGCTGGCATTTGCTACTTACCGGGCAGTTGGCGGGCTTTCCAGGGGCGGCGCCTGGGCCTTGCATCTCGGCATTCGTAACCCGGATGTGTTTGGTGCGATCGGTGGACATTCTCCGGCTATTTTCTTGACGGATGAGCAATCCTTATATCGCCGTTTATTGGCAATTCCCCCGGAACAAATGCCGCGCATCTGGTTGGATGCCGGCGACAGTGATAGTGAATTCCTCATGATCAAGGGATTTGAAGAGTTTTTGAGTAAAAACAGTATTTCGCATGAGTGGCACGAATTTATTGGCTGGCACGATGAAAAATACTGGTCTGCGCACGCGGGTACATACCTGAAGTGGTATGTGCAGAGTTGGAAATAGCAGAATACGTGATATAGGTCTCCGGTCACCAATGCGGGCGGTTTTCCCTTATGCAAAAAGGCGCCGTAGCATGCCCGTATTGGTGTACCAGGGTGCCTTGTGCATATATGACCGTGAAGGGTATAATTTCTGTATGCCTTTATCTATTCGGCAGGTTGAACAAATTGCCCATCTCGCCCGGCTTGAATTGACCGATGATGAGAAGAACCGTTACCGCGAGCAGCTTTCGGCGATTCTTGATTTTGTGGAACAATTACAAAGGTTGAATACAGGCTCCATGCACAGCCAACCAGCCGTAGGCGCCCTCAGGGTCGAGAATACTTTGCGGGATGATGAACCTCGTCCTGGCCTGACAGCGGACGCCATGTTGAGTAACGCCGCCCAAAAAGAGCGATCCCAGTTTAAGATTCCACCAGTTTTTGAATAATCGAGTTGTTCCCGAATAACACCTGGATGGTGTCTTTGCGAGGAGCGTGCTCTCCGCGACGAAGCAATCTCAAGTTAGCTGGGGATTGCTCACCTGCACTGCGTGCATGCGCAAGTGTCGCCAAAGAGCGGCTACTGATAACATAATTGGCATTGCCGACTCGAGGGGAGATTGCCACGCCGCCGAAGAACAAGAGCGGCGGCTCGCAACGACAGCTCGAGTGTTATTTTCTCATCCGATGCCGCCGAAGGTGGCATAAGCGAATCTCGCAATGACAATTTCGGGTAGATTTAAGAATAAACGACTATTCAGGAACAGGTCTACTACAAGCAACCAGAAAGCCAACAGGAGCGATATCCCGGACAGGTTGTCTTGCAGGCCTGGACTTTGGTTTTGATAACATGAACCTTGCCGATATTTCTCTCACCGAAGCTCGTCGCCTGCTACAAAAAGGTGAAATCTCCAGCCGCGAATTGACCCAGGCGGTCCTGGAGCGGATTATCGCGTTGGATGGCCGGTTGCACTGTTTCTTGCATATTGCCGCCGAATCTGCGTTGGCGCAGGCCGATTCAGCAGATCGCAGGCGCAGGCTGGAGCCAGATATGGACTTTGCGCTGACAGGTATTCCTCTGGCAGTCAAGGAT
>CAIZNF010000562.1 GCA_903934275.1 uncultured Nitrosomonadales bacterium | reverse complement strand
TTGGGGATGTTTGCGCATCAGCACCCATTCTTCATCGGTTAATTTTCCTTCCTTGAGCAGGATCGCATCGGGGACGCCCATCTTGCCGATGTCGTGCAGGAGTGCTCCTCGGCGGATCGCTGTCAGCTGAGATTCGTTGACCCGCATGGCGCGCGCCAGCTTCAAGGTCAGGTCTGTGACGCGCTGGGTGTGTCCTTCTGTTTCATGGTCGCGCAGATCCATCGCCCGAGACCAGCCTTCGATGGTGGCATCATAAGCGTGGCTAAGATCAAGGTTGGAGCGCTGCAGATTCTCGAAGAGTTGGGTGTTGTCAATCGTAATGGCAGCTTGACCAGCCAATGCTTCCAAGAATTCAAGCCACTCAGTGTCAGGTGTGAAGGCTTTTCGTCGATAAACTTCCAAGGCACCTTTGACCTCTCCTTTTACGATCAAAGGCACACACCAATAACAAACAAAGCCTTCCGCTTTCCAGTATTTTAGAAATTGGGGGTTCTCATGGAGCACGGCGGTTTCGGAGTTCAGTGACATGATCGAGCGATGTTCGAGGATGGCACGTCCGGCAAAACTATCGTTCAAGTTTACGCTTTCGAACAAAAGCGTGTGAAAACCATAACCAGCCGCTAATTCCAACAGGTTTGAACCTGAATGGAGTAAAAGCACATCAGCTGCATCCACGTTCAGTTGAGAGATGGTATTGGTTAATAAAACATTTAATGTCAGGTGCATGTCGCGGCTGCTGGAAATTGCCAGATCCACAGCACGCAAGGCATTAAGCTGTTCGAGCCGATGAACAGTTTGTTCGTGTAACTGCATGCGCTGCAGGGCCGCGCCGGTCATTTCTGACAGGATCGACAATAGACGGATCTCGTTTTTATCAAGTTCACGTTCACTTGGCACAGAGACGATTAATACTCCCAACGTTTGCTGTGATGTGCGAATGGGTAAACAAACGCCGCCCCAGCCAGCTGGTATTTGTTTGCGTGATGCGGTGCGCGTCTCAGGATCATTGGCAAACTCACGTGAGATATAGGTTTCACCGCTGCTAAAAACTTTATCCGCAATCCCCTTGCCAAGTTTGTGCGGCAGCTCGGCCACTTGTGCAGTCCAACCGCGCGCTATGGTTTTTTCCAGGCTGTCCGTGGTTCTGTTATATAGTTCAATGCTGCCATGCGAGGTATTGAGGATGGCTAACGCTTCACTCAACACGATAGACAGCATTTCATTCTGTTTCGAGGCGGAACGCATGACACGCGAAATACGGTTGATGGTTTCCAACTCATTCACGCGCTGATGGATATTTTCTTCCGCCCGCTTACGCTCGGTAATATCCTGCACTGACCCGATGATCGATCGACTCGAGGCGTTATATTCAGCAATGGAATGAATGTCGCGAACCTCGCCATCGGAATGTCTTTTTATTTGGAATTCAACATCATACCGCTTCCCTTCCTTGACAAGCGCGACCAGTGTGGTGTCCAAAGTTGGACGGAATTCAGGCAGTGGCACTGATTGGATAAAAGCCATGGTCATGGAACCTTGAGATATGCCATAAATGCGGTGGGCCTCATCCGAGGCTATCACCGTTTTTGTAGGAAGGTCGATCTCCCAACTTCCCAGATGAGCAACCCCTTGCACCTTTTTGAGCATTGCCTCACTTTCACGAAGCGATTCCTCCCCTCTTATTCTTGTCATAAACATATCTATTTGTCTTGAATAAATAGCAACAAGAGTATCGTTTTCAAATCGTTTCCCGACCGACATGATCAATGTAAAATCACCGATCATTTGATTATTCACGATCACTTTCGTAACAGCTACTTCCCCCAAATTTAAGAGCTGTTCAATCGGTCTGGAGAT
>CAIZNF010000561.1 GCA_903934275.1 uncultured Nitrosomonadales bacterium | reverse complement strand
CTAGGTCGCGATACTCGGCATCCAATCGCGACCTAGAGGTCGCTCCTACATTTGTCGCTGGCGTAGTTTGTTACAAAATTGCATGTTGTTTCACGTTACCCTTCCTTGCGCCGACGCGCCGCAAAAGACTTGAAAGGCTTGCGCGTTCCCGGGCGTTTGCTGTCGATCTCCGCCGGTTTGGGTTTGGGTGCCAGCAGGTTTTTGCCTGTGCTTTTTTTGGTAGCTTGATGCTCCGAAATAGCCGCAGCAAATTGTTCCACCGCCAGCAGGATGATCGCGTGCTCGCCGTTAAGATGGTAGTCGGCAAGGCTCTCCTTGATGTCGTAGATGCGCTCCAGGGTGTCGGCTTTCTTGCGCTGACTTGCCATCATTTGCTGCGCATCCGATGCCAGCGTATAGCCGCCATCCCGTGCGCAGATCAGACCGTATTCGGAGAGCCGGTAAAACGAATCGGACAATTTGGTTTCGGCCGGAACAGCGCCTTGCATCAGATCGGCCGCAGCGATGATCTCGACCAGTTCTGCCGGACGGCGTTTGGATGCGAGCGACAAGGCCAGCAAAAGGATTGCATCAACATCGTGGACTGGATACATCGGATAACCTTTAAATTAGAGGAAAAAACAGCCAGACAACTATCAGCCAATCGCGAGGGTGACACATCGCGAAGACGGGAGTGTAATGAATTAAACCTAGAAAAAGCAGTTGTCCACAGATTACGCAGATTTTCACAGATTAAACAACAAATTACCTCGTTAACCACGTTCACCTTTGGGGTGACGCTCTCATTGAATATAAGCGCATAAAAATCTGCGTTAATCTGCGTAATCTGCGGATGACACTTCGTTTTTTAGGTTAAAAGGACTCGATAACGCCCCTGTAACATTTCACTGCTGATTGGAAAATGGAATTAAACCCGACTATGGATCGTTACACAAGCAATGCCAGAGCCTGCTTCAGTGCTTCACCGTCATTGATGGCCGAGGCTTGCTGGTTGGCATCGATGCGTTTGTTCAGCCCGACCAACACCTTGCCCGGCGCGCATTCGACGTTGTGAGTGATGTCGTGTTTGCCGAATTCCAGCACGGTCTCGACCCAGCGCACCGGCGAATACAGTTGGCGCACCAGCGCATCCTTGATCGCCACGCCGTCGCTGTAAGCCGCGACATCGGCATTGTGCAGCACCGGAACGCTTGGGGTTTGCACCGCGACATTGGCGAGATAATCGCGCATCTGCTCCGCCGCGCCTTTCAGTAATTTGCAATGCGATGGTACGCTCATCGGCAGCATGATGGCGCGCTTCGCGCCTTTGGCCTTGGCCAGCTCCATACCGCGCTCGACCGCAGCGCGATTACCGGCAATCACCACCTGAGCGGGAGAATTGTAATTCACCGCTTCGAGCACTTCACCCTGAGCTGCTTCGCTGCATACGGCACGGACAACATCATCATCCAGCCCGAGTATCGCGGCGATGCCGCCCACACCTTCCGGTACGGCCAGCTGCATGCATTGCGCGCGGTAGCGCACCAGCGGCAACGCATCGGCAAAACGCATCGCACCGGCGGCTACCAGCGCGGTGTATTCGCCGAGGCTATGCCCCGCCATCATCGCCGGAACCGCCCCGTACTGCCCTTGCCAGGCGCGGTACACCGCAACGCCTGCGGCGAGCATGACCGGCTGGGTGTTTACTGTGGCATTCAGGTCGGCATCGCTGCCCTCCGCGACCAGTTGCCACAGGTCTTGTTGCAATATGTCGGATGCTTCGGTGAACGTGTCGCGCACCACAGGAAAATCGGCGTAACCGTTCATCATGCCGCGCGACTGCGAGCCTTGGCCGGGGAATACGAAAGCGAATTTTGTCATGTTCTTAAAGTCAGTCGTTAGTTAGTAGTCGTTAGTTTCGTAGGGTGTGCAAACGGTTTCATCGTTTGCACACGCGGTGCGATATCCGCGTGTGCATAAAAACATCATGTAGCCCGGATGCAGCGCAGCGAAATCCGGGGGACGGTTGTGCAGGAACATTCCTGGATTCCATTGCATTGTATCCAGGCTACGCTCGCTAGAGGCATCAGCCAGCTCTTCATGGAATGTACCTGTCGATATCGAGGGCTCCGTGGAACACACCCAGAGCTTCAATTAAATCCGTGTCGTTTCGGCACAGATAGGCGATGCGGTAGTGCCCGTACAGAATCATTCTAACCTCGCCCTCCGGCACGATGCGCAAGCGCGTGCCGATGTCGGGAAAAGCAGCCCGCATATCGGCTTTCTGCAAAATCCCGTCAATCACATTTTCCGCAGCCTGCGGATTATTCTGGGCGATATAGCGATGGATGTCTTCAAGCTAATCCAGCGCCTCCAGCGTCCATCTTAATTCCGCCATGAACGGATTCTCAGCACGGCCTCGTCGTGACTCACGCTACGCCCGGCGCGGACATCGGTCAAGCCTCGATCAACCATGCGCTCGAACGCCAGTTCGCGCATGATTTCCTCGTAGCTGGCATCGTCCGGCTGCGCCTCGATTACCTCGCGAATCACGGCCTTGGCCAGCGGCTTCTCTTCGACATGGGCAGTCATCTCGCACCTCCTT
>CAIZNF010000560.1 GCA_903934275.1 uncultured Nitrosomonadales bacterium | reverse complement strand
CATCGAGCTGTTACGCAAGTCAGGTTATCAATTGGTTGCTCCCCCATTGCTGGAATATGCCGAGTCATTGCTGATCAATGACAGCCACGATATGGACTTGCGCACTTTCAAGCTGGTGGATCAATTGAGCGGGCGCACTTTAGCCCTGCGTGCCGACATCACGCCGCAAGTGGCGCGCATCGACGCGCACTTGCTCAATCGCCAAGGCGTAACGCGCCTGTGTTATGCGGGCAGCGTACTGCATACTCAACCGGCGGGGTTGACCCGCACCCGCGAACTGTTGCAGATCGGAGCAGAACTCTATGGGCATGGCGGGCTGGAAAGCGATCTTGAAATTCAGCAGCTAATGCTGCAATCGTTAAGCCTGCTGGGCATTAAAGATGTGCACCTCGACCTAGGCCATGTCGCAGTATTTCGTGCGCTGGTGCAACACGCCAAGCTCGACAAGGAGCTCGAAGGTAAATTATTCGCCGCGTTGCAAAGCAAGGATAGCGCGGTTTTACAGGTGCTGACGCAGCCGCTGGATATAATCTTGCGCAACGCCTTGCTGGTCTTGCCGTCGTTGTATGGCGACTGCACCGGGGTATTGGCGCGCGCGCGCGACTTGCTGCCGGACTACGCGGAAATTCACGCGGCGCTGGATGCTCTGCAAACTGCCGCGACGCAATTGCAGCCGCTGGTCGCCAGCGTGGGCATAGACCTCGCAGATTTGCGTGGCTATCACTATCACAGCGGCATGGTTTTCGCCGCCTATCATGCGGGCAGCCATGATGCCATCGCCTTGGGTGGGCGTTATGACGATCTCGGCAAGAGTTTTGGGCGCGCGCGCCCTGCAACCGGATTCAGCATGGATTTGCGTCAACTGTATCATCTGCTGCCGGAGCAAACAGTTAAGCCTGGCGTATGCGCACCGCATCTTGACGACCCGGCGCTGCGCGAAAAAATTGCGCAACTGCGCGCATCGGGAGAGTCGGTAGTCGTGGATCTGCTTGGCGATGCGGCATTGCGCGGTGAGTTACAGTGTGACCGCGAGCTGGTTTTACGCGAAGGAAAATGGCAGGTTGTCGCAATATAATTCCCTCTCAGCCTCCCCCCTTGTCAAGGGAAGTGACTGCGCCCCTCCCCTGACAAGGGGAGGTTGGGATGGGTTAGGGTTAAAGCAGCTTCAAACAAAAAATAATCAATAGCAATCAGGAATCGGCAATGGCAAAAAACGTAGTGGTAATCGGCACCCAATGGGGTGATGAAGGCAAGGGCAAGATCGTCGATTGGTTGACCGACCACTCGCAGGGCGTGGTGCGCTTTCAAGGCGGGCATAATGCCGGCCATACGCTGGTGATCGGCGGCAAAAAAACGGTGCTGCACCTGATCCCATCCGGCATTTTGCGCGACCATGTGATGTGCTACATCGGCAACGGCGTAGTGGTATCACCGCAAGCCCTGCTAAAAGAAATGGACGAGTTGCAGCAGGCTGGAATAGACGTGTATGGCCGCCTGAAAATCTCCGAAGCCTGCCCGCTGATCCTGCCATACCACGAAGCGATCGACAAGGCGCGCGAGCTGGCGAAAGGCGATGCCAAAATCGGCACCACCGGACGCGGCATCGGCCCGGCCTATGAAGACAAAGTGGCGCGCCGCGCAATCCGCCTGCAGGATATTTTCTATCGCGAGCGCCTTGCCGCAAAACTCGGCGAAGTGCTGGATTTCCACAACTTCGTGCTGAAAAATTATTTCCACACCGGGACGGTAGATTTTCAAAAAACCCTGGATGACACCTTGGCCCTGGCCGAACGGATCAAGCCGCTGGTGATGGAT
Organism: uncultured Nitrosomonadales bacterium; assembly: GCA_903934275.1. Classification (GTDB taxonomy): domain Bacteria; phylum Pseudomonadota; class Gammaproteobacteria; order Burkholderiales; family Gallionellaceae; genus Gallionella. The sequence goes on along the minus strand of CAIZNF010000560.1, from coordinate 2,362 downwards.
GTGCCGCGCGCCCTGTACGAGGCCAACCAGGCAGGCAAAAATCTGCTGTTCGAAGGCGCGCAGGGTTCACTGCTCGACATCGACCACGGGACTTACCCGTTCGTCACTTCCAGCAACTGCATTGCCGGTGCGGCCTGTGCGGGTGCCGGAGTCGGGCCGCAAATGCTCAACTATGTGCTCGGTATCACCAAGGCCTACACTACAAGGGTTGGTTCCGGGCCATTCCCCACAGAGCTGTATGATGCCGTGGGCAAATGCGATCCAATAGGTGAGGGCCTGGCCAAGCGAGGCCACGAATTCGGCTCCACCACGGGACGCGCGCGCCGCTGCGGCTGGTTTGATGCCGCCGCACTCAAGCGCTCGATCCAGATCAACGGCGTGTCCGGTCTATGCGTCACCAAGTTGGACGTGATGGACGGGATGGAAACTGTGCGCATCGGCATCGCCTACAGCATCAATGGCGTAAGCAGTGACATCTTACCGGCGGGCGCAGATGCGCTGACGGATTGCCTGCCGGTTTACGAAGAAATGCCGGGCTGGAGCGAAAGCACCGTCGGCGTGCAACGCTATGAAGACCTGCCGCAAGCCGCGCGCAATTATCTGGAACGCATCGCACAAGTATGCGGCGTACCGGTGGATATGGTTTCAACTGGCCCGGATCGCAATGAAACCATCGTACTGCGCCACCCATTTGAGCTTGAAGGCAATACCCCGCTGCTGAGTTAACCACCTTGAAATTATACATAGCGACATAAATCTACTGTGCGGTTCGCCCGCAAAATGGATTTGTAGAGATTCCCTTATGACTGTTCGCACTCGTTTCGCACCCAGCCCCACCGGTTACCTGCACATCGGCGGCGCGCGCACTGCTTTGTTCTCTTGGGCGTACGCGCGCAAGATGGGCGGTACATTTATTTTACGCATTGAAGATACTGATCTGGAGCGTTCCTCACAGGAGTCGGTACAGGCGATTCTGGATGGAATGTCGTGGTTGAACCTGGATTACGATGAGGGCCCGTTCTATCAGATGCAACGCATGGACAGATACAAGATAGTGCTTCAGCAGATGCTGGATGAGGGTACGGCCTACTACTGTTACACCACGCAGGAAGAGCTGGAAACCATGCGTGAAGCGCAACGTGCGCGCGGTGAGAAGCCGCGTTACAACGGGTGTTGGCGACCCGAGCAGGGCAAGGTTCTAACGGCTCCGCCGGAGGGTGCCAAACCGGTGGTACGTTTCAAAAACCCGATCAACGGTGTGGCGGCGTGGGACGACATGATCAAGGGTAAGATCGTGTTCGAAAACAGCGAACTGGATGATCTGATTATTGCCCGTGCCGATGGTACGCCAACTTACAACTTTTGCGTGGTAGTGGACGATCTGGATATGGGGATCACACAGGTCATACGCGGCGATGATCATGTCAACAACACGCCGCGCCAAATCAATATACTCAAGGCACTGGGCGCAACGCTGCCGCAGTACGCACATGTGCCGATGATACTGGGCAGCGACGGGGAGCGCCTGTCCAAGCGGCATGGCGCGGTGAGCGTAATGCAATATGCCGAGGATGGTTTTCTGCCGGAGGCGCTGGCCAATTATCTGACGCGTTTGGGTTGGTCACATGGCGACGAAGAAATTTTCTCAATACAGCAATTTATCGAATGGTTTGACTTGCGCAATATCAGCAAATCGGCGGCGCAATTTAACCCGGAAAAGCTGCGCTGGTTGAACCAGCACTACATCAAATTAGCCGACAATACGCGCTTGGCAGAACTAGTGCGCAAACATCTGACAGAGCGCGGCGTGCAAGCTAGCGGGACACCGCAATTGGAAGCGGTGATCGCCCTATATAAGGAGCGCTCCGCAACATTGCTCGAATTGGCGGATGAAGCGGAAGTGTTTTATATCGAAATACATCCGGCACAAGAATTGCTGAACGCGCATCTTGTGCCTGAAGTGCTGCCTGCACTACGCGAACTTGCCGGGCGTTTTGTCGACGTTGCCTGGGAAGCATCCGCGCTGGGCGCTCTGATAAAAGAATTGCTAGTCAAACACAATTTAAAAATGCCCAAACTGGCGATGCCATTGCGCGTAATGCTGGTCGGCCAGACGCACACGCCTTCGGTAGATGCGGTGCTGGCATTGTTTTCGCGTGAGACCGTGCTGGCGCGTATGAAAAGGCATCTGTAATTTATTCTCTGGAAGTCAGCTTTACAAGCATAGGTCGCATCACTATAATGCGCGCTCTTTTCGGGGTATCGGGGGTATAGCTCAGCTGGGAGAGCGCTTGCATGGCATGCAAGAGGTCAGCGGTTCGATCCCGCTTATCTCCACCAATAACACTGCTTTTTAATGGTG
>CAIZNF010000559.1 GCA_903934275.1 uncultured Nitrosomonadales bacterium | reverse complement strand
TGTCGGAGAATCGCGGCCTGGAGACCGCTCCTACAGGGCGTGCAATTGTTTCATTATTCGGGGTGTTTATTCGGGGTGTTCTTGACACCATGCCCGTTAGGTTGAACACTCACCGCTTGCGGCTACCGTCTCATGCCCATTTACGCGAGCATGGCATTTTTAAATCACATACATATCCACGTACTCGTGCACCGGCATCGCTTCAAGTTTATCTTGATCGAGCGACACGTCCAGAATCGCCTGCTGCTGTTTAGCCGGGAGCTGGCGCGCCAGGTTGGTCTTGAATTTTGCCACCAATAGCGGGATGCCCTCTTTGCGGCGACGCGCATGGCCGACCGGATACTCGACTTCGATTTCCTTAAGTTTTTTTCCGTCCTTGAATTCGATGGTCATGGCATTGGCGATGGAACGCTTCTTCGGATCGTGATAGTCCTTGGTGTAATTCACATCTTCGACGCACACAATCTTGTCGCGCAGCACGTCGATACGCGGGTCAGCGGCAATATCATCCTCGTAATCGGCGGCGGTGAGACGGCCAAATATCAAGGGCACGGCAACCATGTACTGGATGCAATGGTCGCGGTCGGCGGGGTTGTTCAGCGGGCCTTTCTTGTCGATGATGCGGATGCAGGCTTCGTGGGTGCGGATGGTAATCTTCTTGATGTCCTCCACCGATTTGCCTGCCTTGGCAAGTTGTTGATGGAAGGTCATCGCAATTTCCACGGCGGACTGTGAGTGGAACTCTGCCGGGAACGAGATTTTGAACAACACGTTTTCCATCACATAGTTCGCATATTTACGCTGAAATTTGAACGGCTGGCCTTTGAACAACACATCGTAGAAACCCCATGTCTTTGCGGTAAGCACCGATGGATAGCCCATCTCGCCAGTTTTGGCGATCAACGCCAGCCGCACCGCGCGCGAAGTCGCATCGCCAGCCGCCCAGGATTTGCGTGAGCCGGTATTCGGCGTATGGCGATAGGTGCGCAGCGATTGCCCATCCACCCACGCCAGCGATACCGCGTTGATGATCTCTTCCCGCGATAAGCCGAGCATCTCTGCAACCACGGCGGTCGAGGCGACTTTGACCAGCACCACATGATCCAGACCGACTTTGTTGAACGAGTTTTCCAGCGCGATGCAGCCTTGTATCTCGTGCGCCTTGATCATCGCGGTCAGCACATCTTTCATCTTCAGCGGCTTCTTGCCAGTGGCTACAGCATTGCGAGACAGCCAGTCGGCGGTCGCGAGAATGCCGCCCAGATTATCCGACGGATGCCCCCATTCGGCAGCCAGCCAAGTGTCGTTGAAATCCAGCCAGCGGATCATCACGCCGATATTGAATGCAGCTTGTATCGGGTCGAGCTGGAATTGTGTGCCTGGCACTTTTGCGCCATTGGGAACGATGGTGCCGGGCACGATAGGCCCGAGCAATTTTTTGCAGGCCGGGTATTCGAGCGCTTCCAACCCGCAACCCAGCGTGTCGATCAAGCAATTGCGCGCGGTCTCATAAGCGACCTTGGAAGTGATTTTGTATTTGGTGACGTAATCGACAATATCGACCAGAACTTGATCGGCTTTTGGGCGGACGTTGGAGATGTGAGCTGACATGGTTTTTCCTTTTTAAGAAATAAAGCTGATTTTATGCGAACGCAGATTTTTTATCATGCTAACACTTTTACAAGGGTGTATTCGAAAGTGGTGGACGGGTAGCGGTTTTCACCCCTCGCCCCTTGCGGGAGAGGGGCGGGGGAGAGGGGGTGGTTCGGTCGCTGCTGTTAAGACAGTCGCCAACACGCCATCCAAATTGCTCATGATTTCGTTATTCCAGAACCGCATCACTTTGAACCCCTGCTCACGCAACCACGCATCCCGTCTTTCATCATGGGGCGAATC
>CAIZNF010000558.1 GCA_903934275.1 uncultured Nitrosomonadales bacterium | reverse complement strand
TATCTCACCTTCCAATATTTTTCCGGGCTGGCTGATCAGGCGCATGATGGAAAGAGATGTGACACTTTTGCCACAACCCGATTCACCGACGATGCCCAGCACTTCACCGGAGTTGACATAGAAATCAACGCCATCCACGGCGTGTACCACGCCATCTTCTGTGTAAAAATAAGTCTTTAGATTGCGTACTTCAAGCAAAGGTGTTTGATTATTAGTTGCCACGAGTAGCTCCCTGAGTTGAGATTTTTTTCATAGCGTTTATAACTTCAAGCGCGGATCGAGCGCATCGCGCAGACCGTCGCCAATATAATTGAAGGCCAGCGAACAAATAAAGATGGGAGTGCCCGGCACGAGCGGCAGCCAGGGTTTATCAAACATATACGTTTGTGTTGCTGATAGCATATTTCCCCAGGTAGGGATGGGATCCTGGATGCCAAATCCGAGAAACGCGAGCGCCGCTTCAGCAACCACAAAACCTGCCAACCCAAGCGAAGCATCTACAATAATGGGAGCCATGGCATTCGGGATCATATGTTTGAAGATGATCCAAATATCTGTTGCACCAAGGGAACGGGAAGCTTCCACAAAGGTCTGCTCTCGCAAGGACAAAATTGTGCCGCGCATTAACTGTGCAGAAGAAAGCCAGCCAAAACCCGCCAAAACGATCACGATCAAAACTGCGCTGCGGGCATCTTTGGGGCTTAGCAGCATGACATTCCCTACTACCCTTAGCACCCCCTCTGGAATAGGTATCAAATTCTCGTTTCGCAACAGCATGGAAGAAATGATCAATAGCAATGGCAAAGTTGGGATGGTTATCATGAATTCAACAAAGCGCATCAAGATCGAATCGACCCAGCCGCCATAGAAACCAGATATCGAGCCCACCAGAATTCCGACGATCTCGGAAATAAAGGTTGACAGCAAAGCGACTGTCAACGAAATGCGCCCGGCATAGACCACACGTGAAAAATAATCGCGGCCAATATTATCTGTCCCAAAATAATGGACGCGTCCGGTAGGCTGGTCTACAGCCCCGAAGGGCAGGAAATAATCGTTGACATTTAATTCATCAACTTTAAAGGAGGTGATATAAGGCGCCAGAATCGTAATGCTAAAGATCACGATCATGAGAATCAGCGACGCCATCGCCAGGCGGTGTTTTATGAAACGCATCATCACCACCTGGAAGGGACTGCGCTCCTGGATGGTAATGGCTTCGGCTTTAATAATATCCATTTGAACTGGTACGGTCATTGAAATTTCCTCAATGCTAGGTTAAGCGGATGCGGGGATCCACGATAGTATAAAGCACATCACGCAACAAGGTTGCAATAACAACTAACACTGCTGTGATAAAGAAAAGAGCCATCGCCACTGGATAATCATAAGAGCCAAGGGCCAGGATGTATAAACGTCCCATGCCCGGCCATGAAAATATACTTTCAGTGATGATCGCGCCGCCGAACAGGCCCGGTATCGTAAATACTACGATCGTTACAAATGGGATCAGGGCGTTTCGAAGGGCATGTTTCATAATAACCATATTCTGACTCAGGCCTTTTGCGCGCGCAGTGCGGACGTAATCCTGGCGCAGAACATCCAACATGCTGGCGCGAATAAAACGGCTCCAGCCCGCAATATTGAGGATCGTCAAGACTGCGACAGGCAAGATCATATGCAGGGTTCTATCTTTCAGCGAGCCGGCCACAACAGCACCGATCAAGGGGATGGTGTATCCACGGATCGATTCTGATAATGCGGACGGAAGGTAAGTCAAACCTGCATTCTTCGGTAGGATCGAAAATATTAAAATAAATAACAGGCCAAAAAAGAAGCTAGGCATGGCTGTCCCCATGAATGCCAGTGTCGTAAAAATATAATCAAATTTTGAATATTGCTTGACGGCGGAATAAATGCCCAGTGGAATGCCGATCAGCAGGGATACTAACGTTGAAAGACCAATCAATTGCAGGGTCTTGGGGATGCGGCTCGCGATCAGATCGCTGACAGGGCGGTCGCGCAAAATACTCCAGGACAAACCAAAGTCACCAAAGAGAATCCCGCGGCTGGTGCGGCGACCAACGATATCCTTTAGCAATACCTCTTCCTTGCAACCAACTACTTTCACATCGAGTACACCGCGCGAATTAAG
>CAIZNF010000557.1 GCA_903934275.1 uncultured Nitrosomonadales bacterium | reverse complement strand
ACTGTTTCCGGTTGCCAACACGCCGCAGGCGATACTCGATCTCGGCGAGGAAAAACTGCGCGAATATGTGCAGCGCATCGGGCTGTATAAGACCAAAGCCAAGCACCTGATGCAGGCCTGCCACCTGCTGGTAGAACAACATGGCGGCATCGTGCCGCAGACCGGCGCGGCTCTGGAAGCCTTGCCCGGCGTGGGGCACAAGACCGCCAACGTGATTCTCAATACCGCATTCGGGCAGCCCACCATCGCGGTGGACACGCATGTGTTCCGCGTCGCCAACCGCACCGGGCTGGCACCCGGTAAGAACGTGCTGGAAGTGGAGCGCAAGCTGCTCGAAACCGTGCCGGATGAATTCAAGCACAATGCACACCATTGGCTGATCCTGCACGGGCGCTATGTGTGCCAGGCGCGCAAGCCGAAATGCGGCGCATGCATCATCGGTGACCTGTGCGAGTACCCCGAGAAAGAGCTCTGATGTTTTTTAATCCATCGCGTGACGAAGCGCGCAATTTCTTGTTTGAGTCGTGGCGAAAGCGCGGGGCCGGTGAACTGCTCACGCCGCTGGAAGACCTCGCCGCGCAACTTATCGGCAAACATCCCGAATACCACACCATGCTGGAAAATCCTGAATGCCACCAGGGTAAAGACTACCTGCCGGAGCAAGGCGCGGCCAATCCGTTCCTGCACCTGATGATGCACCTCACCATCGAGGAGCAAATCTCCATCAACCAACCGGCTGGGATACGCGCGCATTTTTCGCGCCTGACACAGAGACTCGAATCGGAACACGACGCGCAACACCGCATGATGGAATGCCTCGGCGAAATGATCTGGCAAGCACAGCGCGACCGCACCCAGCCGGATGCGGCGATTTACTTAGCCTGTCTGGAAAAACAGTAAACCCGGAAAAATCTGCCCGCAGATTACGCAGATTCACGCAGATTTTTATGCGATTATCAGCGATGATGGCATCACCAAAAAGTTGAGTTCACCCAATGAGGAATTTTTTGTTTAATCTGCGTGAATCTGCGTAATCTGCGGATGAACTACGCTTTTCAGGATCAACCGAATTCCTTGACAATATGCTGCTGGCGGCGGCTGATGGCGATCATTTCATCCAAGCCTTTCAGCCTGACCATCCAGCCGCTGCCCTCGCCCTCTTCGCCCCCCCCTTTCTCAAACCCCCCTATCGCCTCTTTGGCAACCAGGCAGTTGCGGTGAACCCGCGTAAAACGCGCGGCGAATTCTTTTTCCAAAGCGGTGAGCGATTCTTCCATCAAGTATTCACGTTCTGCGGTGCGCACCGAGACATATTTCAACTCGGCGCGCAAAAATAGCACTTGCTCGATGGGTACCAGATGAATCTTGCCGCGCTCGTGGATGGAGAGAAACTTGCGCGGCTCGGGCAGCAGTTCGCGCAGCACTGCGGTTTGCACCGGCACGGCATCGCGCGCGCGGGTCAGCGCCTCAAACAGGCGTCCAAGCCGAATCGGCTTGAGCAGATAATCAATCGCGTGCAGCTCAAATGCCTTGATCGCATAAACATCGTAGGCTGTGGTAAAAATAATCACCGGCGGCCACTTCGCCGGGCTTTGAATTGGCCCATCGGCAGGAATCAAAACAGGTTTGGGCATTTTTTGTATGTGCTGTGCGAGTTCGATACCATCCATCTGCGGCATACGGATGTCCAGCAACACCACGTCAGCCGGTATTTCCATCAGCTTGTTCAATGCTTCCTGACCGTTGCCCGCTTCACCCACCACGACCAGCGCCAACTGGTCGCTGCAGTCACTCAACAAGTCGCGCAGCCGGTTGCGCGCAGGCGGCTCGTCGTCCACAATGAAAACGCGCAGAGCCAGTTCGATGACACTCATGTTGTTTTCTCTTTCATGTAGGGCAGCATTATTTCTACGCGGTAAAAATCCTTGCCGCTTTCAACCTGATAACGCGCCTCGGCATCGAACAGCAAATCCAAGCGTTCGCGAATATTCTGCAACGCCATTCTGTTGCCGGTGTGGGAGCGTGTCAATTTTTCAGACTTGCGAGAGTCGGGGAAGTTGTCCGAGCCCTCCGAATGCGAGAGCCCTTGTGGGGCGTTTGGCGCAGTATCGCCACGCAACACGCTAGGATTCTCTACCTTGAGCCGCAACTTATCACCGCTTTGGCCCAACACGATGTTGATGCAACCGCCTTGCGGCAGCGGTTCAATGCCGTGGTACACGGCATTTTCCAGCAGCGGCTGCAACAACAGCGGCGGAATCAGTGCGTCTCCCGGCACACCTTGAATTTGCCAATCCACGCGCAACCGATCTCCCATGCGCAATTGCTCCAAGGCGATGTATTGTTTGCTCAACTCTATTTCCTGGCGCAACGGCACAAGGTCTTGCGCATCCGACATCGCCATGCGGAACAAATCCGCCATATCTTCCAGCGCGGTCTCTGCCTGTTTGGGTTGCGCGCGCACGATACCGAGCACGGCGTTGATGGTGTTAAACAGGAAATGCGGGCGGATACGCGCGCGCAACACCTGCAAACGCGCGTCATGTAAAGCGCGCGACAGAACTTGGCTGCGCCAGCGGAAATACATCAGCAGAATGCAGCACACCAGCACACTGAGCAATGCGTAGCGCACCACATCAAAATAGGCATCATCGTGGCCCAGCGGGTGATACAGCTCACCGCCAAAATAATAGATGGACAGCGTCAACACCACCGCCAGCGCATTCACCGCCAGCACGCCGCGCCAATAAACAAGTCGGTCCAGCAACGGCTGCGCGGCCCACAGCAGCAGCAAAGCAGACAATAATATCGGCGTGAGCAGCGCGGCAATCTGCATCATGAGCTGCGCCACATCCGCCCATCTATCCGCTTGCAGCAACGCCTGCAACAATGCCAGCCCGTTGCAGGCCAACAGGATGCGCAACGTGACACCGAGATTGCGGAAGTTGGGCAATGCGTCGGACAAGGTGTTTTGTTTTATACTGCGTGCTTCATTCATGGCGTGAAAGTTTACCGCCTTTCGGGGACAAGTGGGGGCGACAATGCAAGATCCAACGCAAGAGAAAAATAACGATACCTGGTCGGGACGTTTTAACGAACCGGTGGCAGAACTGGTGAAGCGCTACACCGCGTCGGTGGGCTTCGACCACAAGCTGGCATTGTTCGACATCCAGGGTTCGCTGGCGCACGCGCAGATGCTGGCGGCTTGCGACATCATCAGATTGCAGGACTTGAAAGATATTCAGCGCGGCCTCGGGCAAATCGAAAATGAAATTCTCTGCGGCGAATTCGTCTGGTCGCTCGACCTCGAAGACGTGCATCTCAACATCGAAAAACGCCTCACCACGCTGGTCGGCGATGCCGGCAAACGCCTGCACACCGGGCGTTCGCGCAACGACCAGGTGGCGACCGACGTGCGCCTGTATCTGCGCAGCGCCATCGACGATCTGCTCGGCCTTATCAAGGCGCTGCAAGGCGCACTGCTCGACCTCGCCGAACAGCACACCAGCACCATCATGCCCGGCTTCACTCATTTACAGGTCGCGCAACCGATCAGCTTCGCACATCACTTGATGGCATATTTCGAGATGCTCAAGCGCGATGCGGAACGCCTGCGTGATTGCCGCAAGCGGGTCAACCGTTTGCCGCTCGGCGCGGCGGCGCTGGCCGGAACCAGTTATCCGATCAAACGAGAATATGTCGCCGAGCTATTAGGATTTGACGGCGTATGCGAAAACTCGCTGGATGCTGTTTCTGACCGCGACTTCGCCATCGAATTCACCGCCTGCGCCGCGCTGATCATGACACATCTGTCGCGTTTCTCCGAAGAGCTGATCCTGTGGATGAGCCCGCGCTTCGGCTTCATCGACATCGCCGACCGCTTCTGCACCGGCTCTTCCATCATGCCTCAGAAAAAAAATCCAGACGTGCCGGAACTGGTGCGCGGCAAAACCGGGCGCGTCAACGGACATCTGGTCGCGCTGCTCACGCTGATGAAAGGCCAGCCGCTGGCCTACAACAAGGACAACCAGGAAGACAAGGAGCCACTGTTCGACACGGTGGAAACGCTGACCCAGACGCTACGCATTTACGCCGACATGATCGGCGGCATCACCGTCAAACCGGAAGCCATGCGCAGCGCGGCATTGCAGGGCTATGCCACGGCCACCGACCTGGCTGATTATCTGGTAAAAAAGGGTTTGCCATTCCGCGATGCGCATGAAGCCGTGGCGCTGGCGGTGCGCTTCGCCGAACAGCGCGGCTGCGACCTGAGCGACATCGGCCTCGCCGAGTTGCAGCAGTTCTCCACCCTGATCGGCGATGACGTGTATCAGGTACTGACGCTGGAAGGGTCGCTTGCCAGCCGCAACCATATCGGTGGAACCGCGCCAAATCAGGTTGCCGCAGCGATTGTGCGCGCGCGCAACGGCCTCGCAAAATAATTTTGGGAGCCCCTTAAAATTCAGCACACAGGCTGAGCAAATGGTCGAAGGGCGTAGCGTACCCACAGCACCATGCCCTGCTTCCCGTTTACGCTGGTTCGTCCGGGTTGGATTTATCGAGCAAAACCTGGAAACTCATCCCGCAATCACGCAATGCAACAATTCGAATAATTCGTGACAAATCAAAAGGATTGTGGTGCATTATTGCGAAATACTTTAATATCCGCGCCACAACTTGCTCGACAACAGGTATCAGGGAGTAGTTAATGAATAAGTGGTCGCTCTGGAAGAAAGATTGGTTCGTTGGTTTGTTGGTCGCTCTGGTGTTTATACCTGGCTCGAACAGCGGCCTGATGCAAAGTTTGGAGCGCAAAGCTTATGACTTGGGCGTTCTGGCTTCGACACGTGTGCCGAGCGACAAAATTGCGGTAATCGCAATTGATGACCAGAGCATCGCCAATCTGGGGCGTTGGCCGTGGCCACGCGAGATTCACGCCAGAATGATTGATATTCTGTCGGCAGGTCATGCCAAGGTGATCGGGCATACCGCTTTTTTCTTCGAGCCGCAAGTCGATGCCGGGCTGGGCTACATTTACAAAATTGCCGGGTTGCTCGGTAAATCAGCACTTCTGGAAAGTGGCGGAGCAGGCAATACCGGCCCTGAAAGCCAGACTGGCATGGCCAGTACGGTGGATCCGGCTGCTCCTGCCAATCCGGCGGAATGGCCCCAGCTCGATGCTTTGCTGCTGGAAGCGGCAAAAAATCTCGATAACGACAAGAAACTCAGCGAGAGCATGTCCAATTCCAACGATGTGCTGCTTGCGATGTTTTTCAATCTGGGTGAACCGCAAGGCAAGCCGGATAAGCCTTTGCCGGACTATGTGCTGCGCAACAATCTCAGCAACGTGAAAGATGCCAGCGGTTCGGGCGCATTGCCGCTGTCTTCGCGGGGTGTGTTGTCGCCGATTCCGGCGCTGGGCAGCAAAGCGCTGTCCATCGGACACCTGAACAGTTTCCCGGATGTGGACGGCGCGGTGCGCACCGAGCCGCTGGTGGTTGGCTATTACAATCAATATTATCCGTCGCTTTCATTGATGTTGGCAGCCAGAAGCCTCAATCTCGAACCCAAGGACATACATGTCAATCTGGGCGAAGGGGTACAACTGGGTAACCAGAAAATTACTACCGATCAGGCTGTGCAAATGCACACCTATTTTTACAAGGATGGCGACGGGCATCCAGCCTTCCCGGTGGATTCTTTCTATGATGTGTTTACCGGCAAAATTCCGGCGGAAAAATATCGCGATAAGATCGTGCTGATCGGCGCGTCGGCAGCAGGTGTGGGCGCACTGCAAGTGACACCGATTTCTGCGGGCATGGCTCCCGTATTTATTCTGGCGCATTCGGTATCCAGCATCCTAAAGGGTGATTTCTTCGTTGTGCCAAGCTGGGCGGCAATGGCGCAAATAGGCGTATTTCTGCTGGTCGCGCTTTATTTGATTTTATTGCTGCCACGCTTGAATGCGGCCGTCGGTGCGGCGGTGACGACCGCGTTGTTCGCGGTGTTGCTGGCGACGCATTTCGTGTTGATGACGACGCAAGCGCTATGGTTGCAGCTGATGCTGCCCGCCACGCTGTTGCTGGTGGGACATTTATTGCTGACCACCAAGCGTTTCCTGCTGACCGAAAAAGGCAAACAGAAGTCCGATGCCGAATCGGCGGAAAGCAACCGTATGCTCGGCCTGGCTTTCCAGGGGCAGGGGCAATTGGACATTGCCTTTGACAAATTCCGCAAAGTTCAAATCGATGACAGCCTGATGGAAGTGTTGTACAACCTCGGGTTGGATTTCGAACGCAAGCGCCAGTTCAACAAGGCCGAGTCGGTATTCAAATACATGGCGGAATACAACCCCAAGTTCCGCGACCTGAACACGCGCCTGGCGCAATCCAAAGCGATGTCGGAAACGGTGATACTCGGCGGCTCATCCGGCAAGAGCAACGCCAGTACCATGGTGCTGGGTAAGGAAGGCGTATCCAAACCGATGCTGGGGCGCTACGAAATCGAGAGGGAGCTCGGCAAGGGTGCGATGGGCGTGGTGTATTACGGCAAAGACCCCAAGATTGGCCGGGTGGTGGCGATCAAAACGATGGCATTATCGCAGGAGTTCGAGGCCGATGAACTGCAGGAAGTGAAGGAGCGTTTTTTCCGCGAAGCCGAAACGGCGGGCCGCTTGAACCACCCGAACATCGTATCAATTTACGATGCGGGCGAAGAGCACGATCTGGCCTACATCGCGATGGAATTCCTCAAGGGCAAGGATCTGGTGCCCTACTCCAAGGCGGGCAATCTGATGCCGCTGCCGCGTGTCATGAGCATCGTCGCGCGCGT
>CAIZNF010000556.1 GCA_903934275.1 uncultured Nitrosomonadales bacterium | reverse complement strand
GCCCTATTCGGGGCACTGCGGCATAATTGCCTACTCAAACAAGATGTCGGCAGACCATTGGTTATCGTGCCTGATGCGTGTAAACGGCTTACCCGTTGCAGCTTGATTTGCGCAGTCAACGGAATCATAAAGGCTCACTTCACATAACCAGTCAAACGGGAATATCCAAGAGGAGAAAATAAATGACATCGACGCGTAATGTTACCCCCCCTAAGTTTAACGATATAACTGGCGCAGTTCGTATGCTGGCGGTAGATGCCGTGCAAAAGGCCAACTCCGGCCATCCCGGCGCGCCGATGGGCATGGCGGAAATTGCCGAAGTGCTGTGGAATCACCACCTGCGCCACAACCCGGCCAATCCAAAGTGGCCTGACCGGGATCGTTTCATGCTGTCCAACGGCCACGGCTCGATGTTGGTTTACGCGCTGCTGCACCTGTCCGGTTACGACTTGCCTATCGAAGAGCTGAAGCGTTTCCGCCAGCTGCATTCCAAGACTCCAGGCCATCCAGAATATGGCTACACGCCCGGAGTAGAAACCACCGGCGGACCTCTCGGCCAGGGCATTGCCAATGCGGTGGGCATGGCGATGGCAGAAAAATTGCTGGCTGCGGAATTCAATAAACCGGGCCACGAGATCGTTAACCATCGCACTTATGTGTTCATGGGCGACGGTTGCATGATGGAAGGTATTTCCCACGAAGCCTGTGCGCTGGCCGGTACTTGGGGTCTGGGAAAGTTGACCGCATTCTGGGACGACAACGATATCTCGATTGATGGTCATGTGGATGGTTGGTTCACCGACGATACGCCGAAGCGTTTCGAGGCATACGGCTGGCATGTCGTCGCAAATGTGCAGGGGCATGACCCGGAGGCGATCAACGCCGCGATCAATGCTGCCAAGGCGGTCACCGACAAGCCCACGCTGATTTGCTGCAAGACCATCATCGGTGCGGGCTCTCCCAACAAGTCAGGCACTCACGATGTGCATGGGGCCGCGCTGGGCGATGCTGAAGTGGCTGCCACGCGCGAGCACATCGGCTGGAAATATCCGCCGTTCGAAATCCCGGCACACGTGTATGAAGCTTGGGATGCGCGCACCAAGGGCGAAGGCATGGAAAAACTGTGGAACAACAAGTTTATCGAGTATCGCACCGCATTCCCGAAAGAAGCTGCCGAACTTTTGCGCCGCATCAAGGGAGATTTACCTTTCACCTGGCCGGCTCATGTTTCCGAAGTAATAGAGACAATTAACAAGAAAGGCGAAACCATTGCCACGCGCAAGGCCTCGCAAAACGTCATCAATGCCCTTGCTCCTGCATTGCCTGAATTCCTCGGCGGCTCGGCTGATCTGACCGGCTCCAACCTGACCAACTGGGTGGGTTGCAAGCATATTCGAGGCAACAGCACCGGCAACTACATCAGCTATGGTGTGCGCGAATTCGGCATGTCGCACATCATGAACGGCATGGCTTTGCACGGCGGTTTCCTGCCGTTTGGCGGCACTTTTCTGATGTTTTCGGAATATGCGCGCAATGCGCTGCGCATGTCGGCCTTGATGAAGCAACGCGTGATTTATGTGTTTACCCATGACTCCATTGGTCTGGGCGAAGACGGCCCGACGCACCAGCCGGTCGAGCAAACCGCTACCTTGCGTTGCATCCCCAATATGGAAGTGTGGCGTCCGTGCGACACGGTTGAATCTGCCGCCGCATGGATTGCTTCAGTCGAGCGTAAGGATGGCCCGAGCTGCCTGGTTCTCAGCCGCCAAAATCTGGCATTCCAGAAACGCGATGAGATACAACTCACCAATATCCGCAGAGGCGCTTACGTGTTGTCCGAAGCATCGAGCAGCAACATGCAGGCAATCATTATCGCAACGGGTTCAGAAGTATCGTTGGCGATGGAAGCCAAAAAAATATTGGCTGCAGAAGGCATCAGTGTACGCGTGGTATCCATGCCATCCACCAATATGTTCGACAAGCAGGATCAGGCTTACAAAGACAGCGTGTTGCCCAAGGGTGTGAAGCGCGTGGCGGTCGAAGCGGGCGTGACCGACGGTTGGTACAAATATGTCGGGCTGGATGGTGCAGTGATCGGTATGAATTGCTTTGGCGAATCCGCGCCGGCTCCGGAACTGTTCAAGCACTTTGGCATTACTACAGATAATGTTGTTGCGGCGGTGAAGAAAGTTGTTGGCTGAGAAAGCCATGTGGGCGAAACGAACAGGGTGGATGCAAAACTGCAGGCCACCCTACGGGTAGATTTTTAATTACAAAAAAGGAGAAGATAATGGCAATTCGTGTCGGTATCAACGGGTTCGGTCGCATTGGACGCATGGTGTTCCGCGCAGCGGTACAAGACTTTGCCGACATTGAGATCGTCGGCGTAAACGATCTGCTCGAACCAGACTATCTGGCCTACATGCTGAGCTACGACTCTGTGCATGGCCGTTTCAAGGGAGAGGTTTCGGTCGAGGGTAATACGTTGGTCGTCAACGGCAAAAAGATTCGCCTGACCGCCGTTAAAGATCCCACCGAACTGAAATGGGGCGAAGTGGGTGCCGATATTGTTATCGAGTCTACCGGTTTATTTCTTACCAAAGAAACCGCTGAAAAACACATCGCCGCCGGCGCCAAAAAGGTTATTTTGTCGGCACCATCCAAGGACGACACGCCGATGTTTGTGTTCGGTGTGAATGACAAGACCTATACTGGGCAAACCATTATTTCTAACGCTTCCTGTACCACCAACTGCCTCGCGCCAGTCGCCAAAGTGCTGAACGATAACTGGGGTATCAAGCGCGGGTTGATGACCACAGTGCATGCCGCTACCGCAACACAGAAGACCGTCGATGGCCCTTCCAACAAGGATTGGCGCGGTGGGCGCGGTATACTTGAAAATATTATCCCGTCTTCGACAGGTGCAGCTAAAGCGGTTGGTAAAGTCATCCCAGAGCTGAACAAGAAACTCACCGGCATGGCTTTTCGTGTGCCGACTTCAGATGTATCCGTAGTTGATCTGACGGTCGAGCTAAACAAGGAGGCTACTTATGCCGACATCTGCGCCGCCATGAAAGCTGCGTCTCAAGGCGCGATGAAAGGCGTGCTCGGCTATACCGAGGAGAAAGTGGTTTCCACCGACTTCCGTGGCGAGAGCTGCACCTCGGTGTTCGATGCGGATGCGGGTATGGCTCTGGACGGCACTTTCATCAAGGTCGTGTCCTGGTATGACAACGAGTGGGGCTACTCCTGCAAGGTGTTGGAGATGGTTCGGGTGATGTCCAAATGAATCGGCTCGTAGCTGATAGCCAGTAGCTATTAGGTGCATGCTTCGCATGCGGCATTAAAGCTACAAGCCACCCGCTACCAGCTACACGCTACACGCTACTTTTTTCATGGAGTAAAAAATGTCCATAATCAAAATGACCGATCTGGATCTCAAAGGCAAGCGCGTGCTGATCCGCTCAGATCTCAATGTGCCGGTTAAAGACGGCAAAGTAACTTCCGATGCGCGCATCACCGCTTCGATGGCAACCATCAATTTCGCGCTGAAGGCCGGTGCACGCGTGATGGTGACTTCGCACTTGGGCCGCCCTGTGGAGGGCATCTATTCCGAAGAAAATTCGCTCAAGCCGGTGGCGAGTATTATTGCCAACAAGCTGGGCAAACCGGTGCGCCTGATCAGGGATTGGATTAATGGTGGTTTCGATGTTGCAGAAGGCGAGTTGGTATTGCTGGAAAATTGCCGTTTCAACAAAGGTGAAAAGAAAAACGTCGAAGAGACAGCAAAAAAATACGCCGCGCTGTGCGACGTGTTTGTAATGGACGCATTCGGCACGGCGCATCGTGCCGAAGCCTCGACCCACGGCGTGGCAAAGCATGCGCCAACCGCAGTGGCTGGTATCCTTCTGACAGAAGAGCTGGATGCGCTATCCAAGGCGTTGCTGAACCCTGCACGTCCTATGGTGGCTATCGTTGGCGGCAGCAAGGTATCAACGAAACTGACGGTACTGGAATCATTGTCCGAAAAATGTGAGCAGTTGGTAGTCGGCGGCGGCATTGCCAATACCTTCCTCAAGGCAGTCGGCAAAAACGTCGGCAAATCGTTGTGTGAAGACGATCTGGTTCCGACTGCACAGGTATTGATTGAAAAAATGAGACAGCGCGGTGCCCACATCCCTATCGCGGTGGATGTGCTGGTTGGCAAGAAGTTTGATGCCAATGAACCGGCCGTGCTGAAAGATGCCGCCGATGTAACCGACGACGAGATGATTTTCGACATTGGCCCAAAATCTGCGCAAGAAATAGCCGACATCATCATGAAGGCCGGTACGGTAGTTTGGAATGGTCCGGTCGGAGTATTCGAGTTCGACCAGTTTGGCGAAGGCACTAAAAAAATTGCCATGGCGATCGCGGAAACTAAAGCATTCACGCTGGCTGGTGGTGGTGATACTATCGCCGCGATTCAGAAGTACGGCATTTACGACAAGGTGTCTTACATCTCTACTGCAGGCGGCGCTTTTCTGGAATTTCTTGAAGGCAAAAAATTGCCCGCAGTAGAAATTCTGGAGCAACGGGCCGGTCAATAGCTTGTAGCTTGTAGCAAAATCGGTTTGGCTACCCGCTACAAGCTCCAAGCTCAATTAGATAAAGGAAATTCATGCTGCGTAGAACAAAAATTGTTGCGACCCTTGGTCCCGCTTCCAACGATCCAAAAGTGTTGGAGCAAATGGTGCGCGCCGGAGTCGATCTGGTGCGGATGAATTTTTCACATGGCTCGGTGCAGGATCATGTGAAGCGCGCTGAAACAGTGCGCGCCGCAGCGGCAGCAGTCGGTCGTACCGTGGGTATTCTGGCAGATTTGCAAGGCCCGAAAATCCGCGTGCGCAAGTTTGAAAATGACAAGATTGTTCTGCACAAGGACGATATTTTCATTCTCGATGCCACTTTGGAGGCGTTGGGTAACCAGGAACGCGTCGGGCTGGATTACAAAGATCTGCCCAAGGATGTCACCAAGGGTTCGGTGTTGTTGCTCAATGACGGTTTGCTGGAATTCGACGTGATCGAGGTCAAGGGTCACGAAATAATTTGTAAGGTAGTGCGTGGTGGTGTGCTGTCCAACAACAAAGGCATCAACCGTAAAGGCGGCGGGCTGACCGCGCCCGCGTTGACCGACAAGGACAAGGAAGATATCAAGACCGCCGCGCTGATCAAGGCGGACTATCTGGCGGTATCGTTCCCGCGCAACGGCGATGACATGCGTTTGGCGCGAGAGTTGATGCACGCTGCGGGCGGCAAAAGTCTGCTGATGGCCAAAATTGAGCGTGCCGAGGCAATTCCGGCATTGAACGACATCATTGATGCGTCTGATGCCATCATGGTGGCGCGCGGCGATTTGAGCGTGGAAGTCGGCGATGCGGCCGTGCCGGGCTTGCAAAAACGCATGATTAAAATGGCACGCGCAAAAAATAAACTGGTGGTTACCGCCACGCAGATGATGGAGTCGATGATTAGCAACCCGATTCCGACCCGTGCGGAAGTTTCCGATGTGGCCAATGCGGTGCTGGACGGCACCGATGCAGTGATGCTCTCGGCAGAGACTGCAGTAGGCGAATACCCGGTGGAAACTATCGAAGCCATGGCGCGGATTTGTCTCAGTGCGGAATGTGAGGATGAAGAGCACTCGATTGACCATCGTTATGCTAACCATAAATTCACCCGTATCGATCAGTCCATTGCCATGTCCGCGCTATTTGCGGCATCTCATTTGAATGTGAAAGCCATTATCGCTTTAACCCAATCCGGCTCGACTCCGTTGTGGATGTCGCGCATGAATGCGGGTGTACCTATTTTTGCGCTGACCCCGCTGCGTGAAACACTGAGCAAAGTGACTTTATTCAGCGGTGTGCACCCTATCGAATTTCATTCCAAAGGGAGGGGGCAAGTGGAAGAATGGCAACAAATAGAGGCAAGACTCGTGGAATTGGGCTTGGTAGAGAAAGGCGATATGGTGGTGATGACGATTGGCGAGGCCGCAGGCCAGGCCGGACACACCAATACGATGAAAATCATGTGTATCGGCGGATATTGCAAGAGTTAAAGATCAGTTGTTAGTCGCAAGATGTAAGTTTGAAGTTGAAAAGCTGAAAACCAAGTATCGGGATTTTTTACGTTTCCCGACTTCCAACACTTCAATAAATTTTGAATTTAACCAGGAGGAAAATAAAATGGCTCTCGTATCTATGCGTCAACTTCTCGATCACGCGGCGGAAAACGGCTACGGCCTGCCTGCATTCAACGTAAACAACCTCGAACAGGTTAAGGCCATTATGGAAGCGGCCGATGAGACCAACAGCCCTGTGATCATGCAAGGCTCCGCTGGTGCGCGCAAGTATGCCGGTGAAGCGTTTCTGCGCCACCTCATCGAGGCCGCAGTGGAAGCCTACCCGCACATTCCGGTGGTGATGCACCAGGATCATGGCGCGTCTCCCGCAGTATGCATCCAGTCTATCCGCTCCGGCTTCTCCAGCGTGATGATGGACGGCTCTCTGATGACCGACGGCAAGACCCCTTCCAGCTTCGAATACAACGTCAATGTCACCCGCCAGGTGGCAGAAATCTCCCATGCGGTCGGTGTGTCCGTTGAAGGCGAACTGGGCTGCCTCGGCTCGCTGGAATCCGGCAAAGGCGAGAAAGAGGACGGCCACGGCGCGGAAGGTGCATTGAGCCATGACCAGCTGCTGACCGACCCGGATGAAGCCGCCGAATTCGTCAAGGCTACCCAGGTGGATGCGCTGGCGATTGCTATCGGCACTTCGCACGGTGCGTACAAGTTTACCCGTCCGCCCACCGGTGCGGTGCTGCGCATCGACCGCATCAAGGAAATCAACGCGCGTATCCCCAACACTCATCTGGTGATGCATGGCTCCTCCAGCGTGCCGCAGGAATGGCTCAAGGTGATCAACTCGTTCGGCGGCACTATGGGTGAAACCTACGGTGTGCCGGTTGAAGAAATCGTTGAAGGCATCAAGCATGGCGTGCGCAAGGTGAATATCGACACCGACCTGCGCATGGCCTCCACAGGCGCGGTGCGCCGTCATCTGGCGGAAGACACCAAAAACTTCGACCCGCGCAAATTCCTTGCTGCCACCACCAAAGCGATGAAAGAAATCTGCAAGTTGCGCTACGAAGCGTTCGGTGCAGCCGGACAGGCTGGCAAGATCAAACCGATCTCGCTCGAAGCGATGGCAGTTCGATACGCCAAGGGTGAATTAAAGGCGATTGTCAAGTAATCGGGCCAAAAATCACAAGCCTGCCATTCCATTTAGAGGCCCCCTTTACTCTTCAGATGGAAAATAATTTGTAGGTCGGGCTGTGTCCGGCAGCTATGTCTGGCGGGTGGAACACGCCCTACGTTATTGCACTATTGATGGAGAAATGGAATAACATCACCGGAGCGGCTTCAGTCGCGAAACTCAAATACTCGGATTTATAGAGGTTTCCTTTAGCCAATAAGCTTGCTGATTCTGTCATGCAGGCTGAGAACAATTTCAAACAGAATTAGTCCGATCACATACCATTCAAGCTTATGCAAATGCTTGTTGTCCCATACGTCGGCCAGCGTTTGCGCCGTATCCGAGATCAGCCCCAGTTTGCGATCCAGTGCTGACTGGCGTTCCTTCAGCTCGAACTCATCCTCCATGCTGGCGTACAACCCTTCCAGATGTGGAAAATCCCATAGCGTTTCCGGCCTGTCGCCGATCTCGGCGCGCCCCACCATACGGTGCTCGATTAGTAGCATGTGACCGATCTTGGATAGTAGTTTTTTGGAGCTGGCACTCACTTTTCCATGTGTGGCCAGTTCCTGCGCCAACGGTTCTATCTTGTCGAATTCACTGGCAACTTTTTTTTCATACAGCGTGAGCACCAGATTCTTGCTCAAGGCATCCGCGATAATCTGTAATTTTTCCAGTGAGATATTATCCAGCGAGACTGCGCCGCTTTGTACGCCGATACCTCTCCTGCCGCTATGGATTTCCATCTCCTCGATTTCTGGTGATGGATAGGGGTTGGTCAGCAACGGTTTGAGAGAATCGATGAACCGTGTTTCATCCGGGCTCTGTACGCCGAACAGCACCACTACTCCATAGCGAAATAATATTGCGATACCGCCGTCGCTATCCACCTCCAGCGTCAATGGCGTGGTAGCCAGGCAATCGGCTATCTTGAATGACTTCAAGTCCAATCGATCCCCCAGCAGCAATGCGCGCGTCTTCAAGTCTTGCCGGTTGTTTAGTTTAAGTTCCATGTCGTTAGCAGGGTTGCGCAAGTATTCATTCTCAAGGTTGGTATCGGTTCGGAGCGCGATGGCGCATTATATTGCACAGTCTGGAAAACTCGCACGACACAAGTAAAACCAAACGTTGAACGGATTGGCCGCGAAGTTCGCTAAATTGAGCCCCTGTTTTGTCCCCCCTCTTATTCCATTTCTCCTTCGAATGGGAAGCAATTCGTAGGTCGGACTGTGTCCGACGGCTACACCTGGCGGGTAGAACCAGCCCTACGTTACGGCGCTATCTGATAGGGAAATTGAACCCCACTCGTGTGGTAGGGCCTGGGGGAAGGATGCGTACAAAAAATCTGGTCTTTTTAACGGCTTTCCCTCTCAATAATCTTCGCCCGCAAGCGGGAGGGGTGTGAAAACCGTTTCCCGTCCACTACTTTCGAATGCACCCGGCGCAAGATACCGTACTGACGCGACTGGGGTGGAGCGGTTATACTTGCATCTCCCGCGAATTGTGCGCTGGCAGCAATAATAATCGGAATAATCAGGGATGGCAGACCGGGAAGTCGATCAGCAATTAGTGGAACGCGTCCAGCGCGGGGATAAGCATGCCTTTGATTTGCTGGTAACCAAGTACCAGCGCAAGCTCGGGCGGCTTATTTCCCGTTTTGTGCGGGATTCGGCAGAGGCCGAGGATGTCACGCAAGACGCTTTTATCAAGGCGTACCGTGCGTTGCCCGGCTTTCGGGGCGAGAGCGCGTTTTACACTTGGTTATACCGCATCGGTATCAATACGGCAAAAAATCACCTGCTGGCGAACAAACGTCGCCCGCAGATCAATACGTCATTCGACACTGAGGATGCCGAGTCATTTGAGGATGCCAGCCTGCTGCGTGAAGTTAGTACGCCGGAAAATGAACTCACGAGCAAACAAGTTGTCAATGCGGTGCAAACTTCTTTGCAACAATTGCCGGAGGATTTGCGCAGTGCGCTGACTCTGCGTGAAATTGAGGGTTTGAGCTATGAGGAAATCGCCAGTGTGATGAATTGCCCTGTAGGTACAGTTCGGTCTAGAATCTTCAGGGCGCGCGAGGCGGTGGCGGAGAATCTGCGCCCGCTGTTGGAAACCAGTAAAAATAACAGGTGGTAGACATGAAACAGGAAATTTCTGCATTGATGGACGGCGAGTTGTTTGAAGATGAAGCGGAGGATTTGCTTGACCGGATCAAACGGGACTCAAATGCCCACAGAGATTGGGAAACTTATCATTTAATCGGCGATGTATTGCGCCAACCCGAGCACATACATTGCGGTTTGAACGCGAAAGTGCGCGAGCGCATGGAAAATGAGCCCACTGTGTTTGCGCCGCGCGGTCGTACAACAAAACAGAAAATGCGCACGGTTGCGCTGTCAGCGGCGGCCTCGCTGGCGGCAGTCGGCGTGGTGGCTTGGATGTCGTTGCAGGTCAGTCATGAGGCGGCCCCGCAAATGGCCATGCAGAAAAATAACCTGCGCCCAGCCAGCGCGCAAATAAAACCCAAATCCGGCGATTATATAACGGCGCATCAGGAATTTTCCCCCGGCGCAGATATGAATGGCGGGGCATTTTATATCCGCACCGTTTCTTACAGCCCGGATGAAAAATAGCAGATGGGAAAAGTAACGATGAGGATGCCCGCTTTGGTGGGTGAATTGCTGGTGGGGGGGCTGCTGCTGGTGGTTACCAATGCGTATGCAGCGGAGCGGCAGTCCAGCCTTGATTGGCTCAAAATCGTGACCTTTGCGGCCCATCAGACCGATTACAGCGGGATATTCGTTTATCAGTATGACAATCGCGTCGAAACTTCACGCATTACTCATATTGTCGAGCCGGACAGCGAATATGAAAGACTGGAAAGCCTTGACGGCCCCAAGCGCGAAATCATTCGCCATCATGGGCAGGTCTGGTGCAATGTCAATCACAAGATGGTGCAAGTGGGTAGCCAGCAAGTTAGTAACAGATTTCCGGCGTTGCTGCCCGAACAGATATCCGCGTTGAGCGAGAACTATCAGATCAAGGAAGCTGGAATGGAGCGGGTGGCAGGATATAACACGCAAGTCATCCTGTTTCAGCCTAGAGACACCCTGCGCTACGCCCGCAAAATATGGGCACATACCGATTCCGGCCTGCTATTAAAGACCGCCGTGCTGGGCGACAAAAATCGGGTAGTCGAACAGTACGCCTTTACCCAATTGCAAATCGGGGCAGGAGTTGATCACTCATGGGTTAAACAGTCTACTGCAGGCACCAATTCCGCACCCGGCAAACCGGGCAACGGATTAGGCGCAGGCCGGGAAAAAACGGCTTCGAATGGCTTGCAGGGCATGCCGGAAATATCGGAAACCGGCAAGGGTGGCACACCCATAAATAGCGGTTGGGTGGCAGATGCTTTGCCGACCGGTTTTAAGAAAACGATGGAGGTTGAGCGTCCGATGCGCGGCAAACATGCTCCGGTGACACAATTAGTTTTTTCGGACGGCCTGAGTGCGATTTCCATATTTATTGAACCGTTTGATGAAGACGAGGACGATGTGGACGGATTGTCCAGTCGCGGCGCGGTAAATTTGCACCACAAGGTTGCAGACAGGCATTTAATCACTGTAGTCGGTGAGGTTCCTCCGCGTACGGTGATGCAGATACTTGATTCGGTTCGCTACAACGGAAAATGACCATGCAGAAGGCGTTTGCTGGTGCGGATTGATTGAGTTGGCCTCTAATACCTGTCAAATTGATGCCAAAAAATGATAAGGATTTTTCAACGAAACCGTAGGGTGGGCTATGCCCACCATGTCGGGCATAGCCCGACCTACAATTTTGCTCCGGCTTGCCCTGCTTAAGTAATAACTGTTGACAACGCAATTGCAGAAGTTGCGGGGCTGGTCAGTTGTTCCACGTCAAGTAGGGCTGTCGTGCGACGAATGATCGAGTGAGGCTTGAATTTTCTTTTTCTGCCCCCCAAATGCGCTTGCGCGCCCCGCAGG
Source organism: uncultured Nitrosomonadales bacterium (assembly GCA_903934275.1). Lineage (GTDB taxonomy): Bacteria > Pseudomonadota > Gammaproteobacteria > Burkholderiales > Gallionellaceae > Gallionella. The sequence continues at coordinate 458 of CAIZNF010000556.1, read as the reverse complement.
TTGGGTGTGTCTGATTTATTTTTTATTGTAAAGGAGGCTTTTATGCTAAAAAAATTACTTGTTTTTTTTGTACTTGTTGCAGGAATTGTTCTTGGCGCATCGATTCAAGCCAAAGAATTGCCGGATTTTACCGATTTGGTGGAAAAACAGGGCGCTGCGGTAGTCAATATCAGCACCACACAAATCATTCGCAATGCACAAGGTTTCCATAATTTACCGGAAGGCGACCCGTTCTACGAGTTCTTCCGCCGCTTTGCGCCCCAGATGCCACAAGGACAAGCGCCGCGCGAACAGGAATCACAATCGCTTGGTTCGGGTTTTATTATCAGTTCGGACGGCTACATCATGACTAACGCGCATGTGGTGGACAGCGCCGACAAGATTACCGTGCGCCTGACCGACAAGCGCGAATTTCGCGCCAAGGTTATCGGTGCGGACAAACGCACCGACGTGGCCTT